>NZ_JBLYQK010000063.1:0-5033 GCF_048799765.1 Brevundimonas sediminis | reverse complement strand
AGGCGCCGCAGCCGACGCCGGGCTTCAATCCCGACGCCAACGCCGGCGCCCTCAATCCCAGTCCCAATCGCGACCGGCGTCCGCCGGCGACCGGCGGCGGCGCGACCGGCAATGCGCCGCGCACCCTCGGCCGGGCCTCCCTGCAGGCCCTCGGCGCCCAGGTCCGTCCGTCCTTCAGCTGCACCCTGCAAGGCGTGCAGGATCTGGAGATCCGGGTGCAGGTCCGGCTCAGCGAGGCCGGCCGGGTGATCGGCCGCCCGCAACTGCTCCCGCCCCGGGGCGGTCCCAGCTACCAGCCGGTGTCCGATGCGGTCGTCCGCGCCATCTACGCCGCCCAGCCCTTCACCATGCCGGCCGACTACGAGGAGCAGGACATCGCGTTCCGCTTCCCGGCGTCACAGTATTGCTGACGGCATCTGATAGGCGACGGGTCTGACCGATTCTCGCCGCAATGACCGGGAACCTGTGGCCTGTCGATCAGGCTTATGAGAGCCTGCCGCTGATTTTGGAGACCCAAGCGTGAAATCGAAACTCCTGATGCTCATGGCCGCGACCGCGGTCGCCCTGGTCCCCGGCGTGGTCGCCGCCCAGACGCCGCAGCAGTCGGAGGACGTGGTCATCAGCCAGGCCGACATCCGTCCCTTCGCCATCGCCGTCGCCAACTTCAACGGCCAGTACGGCTCGGAGATGTCGGGCGTGATCCGCGCCGACCTGCGCCGCTCGGGCTATTTCGAGCCGCTGGACCCCGCGTCCTTCGTCGAGACGGGCCTGACCCTGGCCAACGCCCCCAACTTCCCGCAGTGGACCTCCATCGGGGCCCAGGCGGTGCTGTACGGCTCGGTCACCCCGCGCCCGGACGGCCGCAACGACTTCGGCTTCCGCCTGTACGACCCCTATCGTCAGTGCCAGCTGGTCTCGTACCAGTTCACCGCCACGCCCGAGCAGTGGCGCCGGATCGGGCACAAGATCGCCGATCTGGTCTATCAGCGCATGACCGGCGAGACCGGCCTGTTCGACAGCCGCGTGATCTTCGTCTCTGAAAGCGGCACCCAGCTGAACCGCGTCTCGCGCCTCGCGATCTCGGATCAGGATGGGTACAACCCGGAATTCCTGACGCCGGGCGACGAAGTGATCATGTCGCCCCGCTTCTCGCTCAGTGATCCGAACGAGATCACCTATGTCGCGCTGGGCCGGGACTACAGCCGGATCTATCTCTACAACCTGCAGACCCAGCGCCGTGAAAGCCTGGGCGAGTTCGACGGTCAGGTGCTGGCGCCGCGGTTCTCGAACGACGGCACGAAGATGGCCTTCTCGATCATCCGCAACGGCAACACCGACGTCTATGTGATGGACCTGTCCAGCCGTCAGGTGCGCCGCCTGACCAGCGATCCGGGCATCGACACCTCGCCGTCGTTCAGCCCGGACAACAGCCAGATCGTCTTCACCTCGGACCGGTCGGGCAGCGCCCGCCTCTACACCATGCGCGCCGACGGTTCGGGCCAGCGCCCGATCTCGCGCGGCGGCGGTCTGTACACCGCCCCGACCTGGAGCCCGCGCGGCGACCTGATCGCCTTCACCAAACAGGGCGGCGGCCGCTTCTCCACCGGGGTGATGAACGCCGACGGTTCGGGCGAGCGCATCCTGTCCTCGAGCTATTTCGAGGAAGGCCCGTCGTGGGCGCCGAACGGCCGCTACCTGATGTTCGCCCGCCAGACGCCGGGCGGCGACACCCGTCTGTGGACCGTCGACCTGTCGGGTCGGGTGGTCAATCAGGCGGGCTACGGCGGTCGCGGCACCGATCCGGCCTGGTCGCCCCTGCTGGACGAACAGCCGGTCCGGGTCGGGGGCGGCGGTCCGGACGCCTGTCCGGCCTGATCACAAGCGGAGCCTTTCGGCTCAATCCCGCGTTATCGTGACTGGCGAAATCGCTGGCGCGACAGTAACGACCTTGTATAGCAAAGCTAAATAGGGGCTCCGCCCCTGCCGCAATGGAGACGACCCAGATGATGAAGTCCTCGACCCTCTTCCGCCTGGCCGCCGTCGGCGTGGCCGTGACCGCCATGGCGGCCTGTACGCCGAAGCGTCCGGTGGAGACCGGCGGCGGTGAGACCCCGCCCCCGTCGAACCCGCAGTATCCGCCGGCCACCGGCCCGATCACCGGCGGCAACATCGGCGCCCCGGCTCCGGGTTCGGAGCAGGACTTCGTCGTCAACGTCGGCGACCGCGTCTATTTCGACCTCGACAGCTACTCGATCCGCAGCGAAGCCTATCCGCGCCTCGACGCCCAGGTCGCCTGGCTGCAGCGCTATCCGGGCGTGACCGTCCGCATCGAGGGCAACGCCGACGAACGCGGCACCCGCGAGTACAACCTCGCCCTGGGCGCCCGCCGCGCCGAGTCGGTCCGCACCTATCTGGTCGAGCGCGGCATTTCGGCCGCCCGGATCGACACCATCAGCTACGGCAAGGAACGTCCGATCGCCGCCGGCTCGTCGGAAGAGTCCTGGGCGCGCAACCGCAACGCCCACACCGCCATCGTGTCGGGCGCCACGCGCTGATCCGACGCTGAAAAGCGACAGGGAAGGGGCGCCGGTTCAACCGGCGCCCCTTTTCTTTTGAGGGCCGGATGCCCAAAGTCCGGCCGTTTCCGGCGGGGCGCCGGGCAGGGGGATGCGGGCATGGACATTGATGCGGCGGGCGGCGTCGTCACCGGGGGGCTGATCGCGGGGGCGATCGAGAAGCCGACCGGCAAGGCGGGCGACGACCACACCGGAATCTGCGCGGACTGCGGGGCCGAGACCTCGGGCAATTTCTGCTCCAACTGCGGGCAGCCGACCCATGTCCACCGCACCCTGCTGCACCTGTTCGAGGAAGTGCTGCACGGCGTCATGCATTTCGACGCCCGTATCTGGCGCACGCTCCCGCTGCTGTGGCTCAACCCCGGCCGCCTGACGCGGGAGTGGGTGCAGGGCCGGCGCGCCCGCTACGTGTCCCCGCTGGCGATGTTCCTGTTCACGATGTTCGTGATGTTCTTCGCGCTCAGCTTCATGCCCTCCCATCCGGCCGAGGCGCCGGGCCCGGAACGGATCGCCTCCCAACGCCAGGATCTGGTCGAGGCCGAGCAGGCCCTGGCCGAGGTCAAGGCCGGGTTCGCGGACCAGACCTCTCCGGTGGCGGTCGCGGCCATCGGCGCGGCGGACGAAACCGTCCGCAGGGAACGCACCCGCCTGACCGAGGTGGAGCGCGAGGTCCGCGAGGGCCGGCCCGACGGCCTGGTCCCGGGCAGCTGGCAGGCGAACCTCAAGGACGCGGCCGAGTCCGGGAAGAAGAATGCCGGGTCGGGCCACGGCTTCGCGGCCACCCTGCTGAAAAAGCTCCAGAACCCCGACCTGGCGATCTACAAGCTGCAGCAGACCATCTACAAATTCGCCTTCCTGCTGGTGCCGCTCTCGATCCCGTTCGTGGCGCTGCTCTTTCTGTGGAAGCGGGGCTTCACCCTCTACGATCACGGGGTGTTCGTCCTCTACTCCCTGACCTTCATGGCCATGCTGCTCATGCTCATGGTGCTCGCCGCCAGCCTGAACAGCGTGCTCGGGGGGCTCGTCATCACCCTCGGCATCCTGGGCATACCCGTCCACATGTTCGCCCAGTTGAAGAGCGCCTACGGCCTGTCGGTGTTCTCGGCTCTCTGGCGCACCGTCTTCCTGGTGACCTTCTGCAACGTCGTCGTCGGTCTGTTCCTGACGGCGATCGTCTACCTCGGCCTCGGGCACTGACCGCCTTGCGAGCGCCCCAAATCGGTGGAACCTAGACCCATGCTCAAGCTCCCGAACGCCCTGCGCACCCGCAACGCCCTCATCACCGCCGTCGGCGTGGTGATGATCGCCGGCACGACGACGGTGGTCGCCCAGACCACGCCGATGGAGCCCATCCAGTGGGACAAGCGCCGGCTGGACCAGCTGGACCGCAACGTCCGCCGTCTCGAGCGCGCCGTCACCCAGCGCAACGCCGCCGGTCAGCCGGTTCTGGTCGAGCCGGACCCCGAGGTCGTCGCCCTGCAGGGCCGGGTCGACCTGATGACCCGTCGTCTGTCGGACCTCGAGGCCACGGTCCAGCGGGTCAACGCCGACATCGAGCGCCTGACCTTCGCCGTCGATGAGAGCAAGCGCGACAACGCCGCCCTCGGAACCCGGCTGCGGGACGCCGAGGGGCGGGTCCGGGCCATGGAGCAGGCCGCCGCGCGCGAGGCCGAGCTGAACTCGCCGATCTCCAGCACCTCGCCGACGGGCGACCCGGCCCGCGACCTCGCGGCCGCCGTTCGTCTGGCGGCGACCGATCCGGCCCTGGGCGACCGCGCCCTGCAGACAGTGACCCTGGCCTGGCCCGATACGCCGCAGGCGCGCGAGGCCTTCAGCCGCATCGGCGACCTGCGTGTCTCCGGCGCCGATTTCGACAACGCCGTGCGCGCCTATTCCTCGGCCCTGCGCGGCTGGCCGACCGCTCCCTGGGCCGCGGCCACCACCCTCGAACTGGTCAACGCCCTCAACTCGGCGGACCGGAAGACCGACGCCTGCGGGGCCCTGACCGAGTTCAACACCCGCTACGCCCCCACGGCCAGCGCCGCCCAGCGCGCCCGGGCGACCGAGATCGGGACCCGTCTGGCCTGCACGCCCGCCCGGGCCCCGGCCCGGAGAGGCGGCTGACCCCGTCTGACCTCGACGGTCTGGCCGGGGCGGACGCCTGCCTGACGGCCCGTCTCTGCGTCGATGATCCGCGTCCGGTCGCCCTCGCCCTGTCCGGCGGCGGCGATTCCATGGCCCTGCTGCATCTGGCGGCCGGATGGAGCCGGGCGCACGGCCGCCCCCTTCTGGCCCTGACCGTTGACCACGGCCTTCAGCCCGACAGCGCTGACTGGACCCGCCGGGCGGGGGAGGCGGCCCGCGCCCTCGGCATCGACTGGAGGGGGCTGCGCTGGACCGGACCCCGGCCCGCCGCCGGCCTGCCCGCCGCTCGGTCGCCTTCATGTGGGACAAGGT
>NZ_JBLYQK010000062.1:0-5472 GCF_048799765.1 Brevundimonas sediminis | reverse complement strand
ACGAGCATCACAAAAATCGACGCTCAAGTCAGAGGTGGCGAAACCCGACAGGACTATAAAGATACCAGGCGTTTCCCCCTGGAAGCTCCCTCGTGCGCTCTCCTGTTCCGACCCTGCCGCTTACCGGATACCTGTCCGCCTTTCTCCCTTCGGGAAGCGTGGCGCTTTCTCATAGCTCACGCTGTTGGTATCTCGGCTCGGTGTAGGTCGTTCGCTCCGAGCTGGGCTGTGTGCACGAACCCCCCGTTCAGCCCGACCGCTGCGCCTTATCCGGTAACTATCGTCTTGAGTCCAACCCGGTAAGACACGACTTAACGCCACTGGCAGCAGCCACTGGTAACTGGACAAGGTGGATTGAGATATTAAGAGTTCTTGAAGTGGTGGCCTAACTGCGGCTACACTAGAAGGACAGTATTTGGTATCTGTGCTCCACCAAGCCAGTTACCTTCGGAAGAAAGAGTTGGTAGCTCTAGATTCCGGCAAACAAACCACCGTTGGTAGCGGTGGTTTTTTTGTTTACAGGCAGCAGATTACGCGCAGAAAAAAAGGATCACAAGAGGATCCTTGAATCTTTTCACTCCCACTCCTCGGCCATAGCCATAGAGCTCAGTTTTCAACCACAAGGCAAAAACTAATGATTAGCAACCGCAAGAACAAACAATGCGACCATTAAAAATAATGATCGCGATTACTCACAAAAATACTAATTAATATTTTTCAGCAACAATCGCTCTTTCTCATCACTTGTAATATATAAAGAAGATGTCGCATCAACAATATGAAAACGCTCCAAATGACTCTCAATGAATTTTTGTCCTTGATTAGTCAGTCTATCAATACTTTGGTTTAAACTAACAATATCTCTATTTAATTCTTCCAAAAACCGAGTTGACGTATCAATAACATTCCCCATCTTAGTATCAACTGCACGAATTAAAATATCTTTAGCTCTCTCATTATCACCAAACTTTTCCTCAATTCTTATAAGATCATTCATAGCCTCTTCCGTTGCTTCATCTTGCAGGCGCTTATATTGTACAGCTTTCTCATAGACAAATTTCTGTGCGCGCTCCTTTAAATCAAGCTGCATGTTCCCAATAGAATTAATCACTTCTATGTTTAATTTCGTTAGTTGCTCCTTGTAACGTGCAATAGCTGCTGTTGTTCGCTCCATCCTCTCAAGTTCCTGTGACTTTCTCCATTCCTGGATCTCAGCTACTGCTTTTTCTATTTCGCGAACGCGACGAACCTCTAAATCAACTTCAAGAGTTTTCTCTTTTTCTCTCAGCTCATATTCAGCATTCAATTCACTCATTCTGAGTTCATGCTCAGCACGCTTCTTGGCCGTCAAGACATCCATGTTACGCTTATGTTCAGACTCCTTTGAAGCCTCCTCCCTTCTATATTCCCTATCTTTCAATGGTTCTTTAGCCCATTCACAGAGTGCATCAACAGGCTTACTAATACAATTAAGCAAAGCGCTACCAATCTGACTAAAAATCCCCATTTTTTTCACCTAAAAGCCGTTCAAATTCTCTTTCAAAAATAACACGTTCTTTCTTCATCATATAGTTAAGATATTCAAGTCTATCTCTATCCCTATCAAAGACTTCATATATTTTACGTATCTGTTCAAGCTTACCATTAAAAAACAAAAGATCCGCACAAGAATCGCCACTTGAATATTTAAACCCCACAAGCCCACTCATTATTTTTTGCAATTTACCCTGCTTTTTACCTTTTATATCCGCAACTCTCCTCAATATACACTCCAAATTAGAGTTAATAAAAATAGAGTACTCTCTCTCAAATGAAAGACTTAACAGCCCTTCATTTCTTTCATATAAAAACAATGCCGAATATAACTGAGGCTCTTCATTGATGCTGCGCGATACAAGGCACTCCCTTGCCTCTCGTAAAGCAGCCAATATCTCAGGAAGTTCCGACGAAGACAATTTAAAGTCATTCACTTTACGTTCTAATATAGTCACAAGAACATAAAGCAAACTATTTATATGTCTATCCCCGGCCATAATTAATTATTGCCCGGCTCAATAGATGGTTTATTTAATTTAGCCTCCGCGCGAATACAAGCAATTGTATCTAATGTATGCTCTTCAACAAGACCTCCGCTTAGATCCAAGCTTTTGGTATAACTACCAACAAGTTCTTTAATCCATTTTGATGCCACTTCATTATCAACTTGAGACTCACTTAGAGTTTGATGAACCTCTTTTAATGTCTCAGAAAAGAATTTAGCACGTTCTTTACGTAAATCCTCTTGCAAAGAGGAAGCAAACTTTATTTCTTCCTTATATTCTGAGATAAGCTGCAAATAATTCTTTTCAAACTCATACAATACAGACAATTTGGTCTTTAGATGCGCAATGCTGACATAATCAACTAACTCTCTTTTCAAGACATTTGTCAATTTTTCATTAATTGAATGATCGGCACCAGACGCTTCAACAGCCCGTGATATTACATTATATAAACCACTCATATCGTTATTCATAGAATAAGTACGCTTTCCTTTGGTCTCAACATCCAACTCTTCCCACGCTTTCGACATAGAGTCTCCCCATCTCTCTATAGAGTCACTAAATCTGATTATGTTTTCTAAAGCCATTTTAATACTGGTCGTTTTATCTGTCATGACTTAGGCCTAACTCATCCATTTACCATAACGTCGCATTACACGCACCGCTAAAACGCGTTCAGCGCGATCACGGCAGCAGACAGGTAAAAATGGCAACAAACCACCCGAAAAACTGCCGCGATCGCGCCTGATAAATTTTAACCGCATGAATACCTATGCAACCAGATGGTACAGGCCACATTAACCCCTCTTAATCCACTGAAGCTGCCATTTTTCATGGTTTCACCATCCCAGCGAAGGACCATCCAGCGTGCGTTCCTGTATTTCCGGCTGACGCTCCCGTTCCAGGGATAACGCATGTTCGCGCTCCTGTATCAGCCGTGCCTCTCTTATCTCCAGTTCTCGCTGTATAACTGGCTCAAGCGTTCTGTCTGCTCGCTCAAGTGCTGCACCTGCTGACTCAACTGCATGACCCGCTCGTTCAGCATCGCGTTGTCCCGTTGCGTAAGCGAAAACATCTTCTGCAATTCCACGAAGGCGCTCTCCCATTCGCTCAGCCGCTGCATATAGTCCTGTTGCAGCTGCTCTAAGGCGTTCAGCAAATGTATTTCCAGCTCTGTCACTCTGAGTCACTCCTTCAGATGTACCCACTCTTTCCCCTGAAAGGGAATCACCTCCGCTGATTTCCCGTACGGAAGGACAAGGAATTTCCTGTTCCCGTCCTGCACAAACTCCACGCCCCATGTCTTCGCGTTCAGTTTCTGCAATGTCTCTTCCTGCTTCCTGATTTCTTCCAGGTTCGTCTGTATCCGTCCGCCAAGATACCAGAGCGTCCCGCCACTCGCGGTAAACAGGAGAAAGACTATCCCCAGTAACATCATGCCCGTATTCCCTGCCAGCTTTAACACGTCCTTCCTGTGCTGCATCATCGCCTCTTTCACCCCTTCCCGGTGTTTTTCCAGCGATTTCTCTGTCGAGGCTGTGAACAGGGCTATAGCGTCTCTGATTTTCGTCTCGTTTGAGGTCACAGCCTCGCTGACAGACTCGCCGAGCTTCCTGAACTCGTCGTTCAGCATTTTCTCTGTAGATTCGGCTCTCTCTTTCAGCTTTTTCTCGAACTCCGCGCCCGTCTGTAAAAGATTGCTCATAAAACGCTCCTTTCAGTCTGATATTCCTCCCGCCGTTCGGGTCTGCAATGCTGATACTGCTTCGCGTCACCCTGACCACTTCAAGCCCCGCCTCTGTGAGCGCCTGAATCACATCCTGACGTCCTTTTATCTCTCCGGCATGGTAAAGTGCGTCTATACCGCGTGTAACGCTCTCAGCAAGTGCCTGTTTCGTTTCCGGCAGGTTATCAGGAAGGGTCAGCGTCCGGCGGTTCTCCGGGGCGTTGGGGTCATGCAGTCCGTAATGGTGATTCACCAGCGTCTGCCAGGCATCAATTCTCGGCCTGTCTGCGCGGTCGTAGTACGTCTGGAGACGTTTTCCGGTCTGTAGCTCCATGTTCGGAATAACAAAATTCAGCTCAAGCCGTCCCTTGTCCTGGTGCTCCACCCACAGGATGCTGTACTGATTTTTTTCGAGACCGGGCATCAGTACACGCTCAAAGCTCGCCATCACTTTTTCACGTCCTCCCGGCGGCAGCTCCTTCTCCGCGAACGACAGAACACCGGACGTGTATTTCTTCGCAAATGGCGTGGCATCGATGAGTTCCCGGACTTCTTCCGGATTACCCTGAAGCACCGTTGCGCCTTCGCGGTTACGCTCCCTCCCCAGCAGGTAATCAACCGGACCACTGCCACCACCTTTTCCCCTGGCATGAAATTTAACTATCATCCCGCGCCCCCTGTTCCCTGACGGCCAGACGCAGCCGGCGCAGCTCATCCCCGATGGCCATCAGTGCGGCCACTACCTGAACCCGGTCACCGGAAGACCACTGCCCGCTGTTCACCTTACGGGCTGTCTGATTCAGGTTATTTCCGATGGCGGCCAGCTGACGCAGTAACGGCGGTGCCAGTGTCGGCAGTTTCCCGGAACGGGCAACCGGCTCACCCAGGCAGACCCGCCGCATCCATACCGCCAGTTGTTTACCCTCACAGCGTTCAAGTAACCTGGCATGTTCATCATCAGTAACCCGTATCGTGAGCATCCTCTCGCGTTTCATCGGTATCATTACCCCATGAACAGAAATCCCCCTTACACGGAGGCATCAGTGACTAAACAGGAAAAAACAGCCCTTAACATGGCGCGCTTTATCAGAAGCCAGACATTAACGCTGCTGGAAAAGCTCAACGAACTGGACGCGGATGAACAGGCAGACATCTGTGAATCGCTTCACGACCACGCCGATGAGCTTTACCGCAGCTGCCTCGCACGTTTCGGGGATGACGGTGAAAACCTCTGACACATGCAGCTCCCGGAGACGGTCACAGCTTGTCTGTGAGCGGATGCCGGGAGCAGACAAGCCCGCCAGGGCGCGTCAGCGGGTTTTAGCGGGTGTCGGGGCGCAGCCATGACCCAGTCACGTAGCGATAGCGGAGTGTATACTGGCTTAACTATGTGGCATCAGTGCGGATTGTATTGATAGTGCACCATATGCGGTGTGAAATACCGCACAGATGCGTAAGGAGAAAATGCAACTTCCGACGCTCTTCCGCTTCCTCGCTCACTGACTCGCTGCGCTCGGTCGTTCGGCTGCGGCGAGCGGTGTCTGCTCACTCAAAAACGATAATGCGGTTATCCACAGAATCAGGGGATAAGGCCGGAAAGAACATGTGAGCAAAAAAAGGCCGCGCAACAGGCGTTTTTCCATAGGCTCCGCCCCCCTGACGAGCATCACAAAAATCGACGCTCAAGTCAGAGGTGGCGAAACC
>NZ_JBLYQK010000061.1:0-6207 GCF_048799765.1 Brevundimonas sediminis | reverse complement strand
AAAAAATCAATTATTTTCTGTAAAAAACCAGTTGTCTTCGTAGACACATCATCCGCAAAAGCAGGTTCTGCAACACAAAGCATCAACGCAGCCATAAATAGAGAAAGCGTTAAATAACGTTTATTCAGATTTAATTTCAACATCTTTTGTTTCCTTTTCATTTGATACAGTGCCACGCATGGCGTATTGAGGATATATAATGATTTCTTCAGGTGTGATAGTCGTCTTATTCTCCTTTTTAATCATTTCCTTTACAGAGGGAACAATAAAAATTTTTTTATTATCAGGAGGGCTAAATCCTATACGTTGTACATAACTTGTATTATTAAATTCAGGTTCTGGCTTTACTCCTGTTTCTGGATTGCCGGAATAATAGCAACTCAGCCCACGCACTAAGTCGCCACCTCGTTTATAACAGTCAACCAGTATTTTTTCTGATACCTTAAGATTTTCGCATGGATCAAACATTTTCTCTGCTGTTGTGCCGAACTTTGCAAAATTGGTACTTGTTATTTGCATAAGTCCTACAGAGTAACGATGATTCCGTAATTCAATGTTTTTAACGATCTTAAGTGCTGCCTCCTTTGATTCTGGAAAGTAAGATACTACGCCTTTATCACCAGGTTTGCGTTTAACCTTTGGTATTATTTCCGCAATTGCATATGGGTTAAAACCTGATTCAACCCTGGCGACTTCGTGCGTTGTGTCGGGATGAACGCTGGCAGCGCATTGCATGGCAAGCGCAAGAAAAGTAGAAGTAGATAACATAAATATTCCACATTCAGAACACCGGGGCGCTATCACTCGTCAGGAATATCAGCCCCATGAATAAGCTCTTTCATCGCCTGAGATTTGTATTTTTTAATAAGATACTGAACAAAACCAGAATCAGAGATACGCCTCCCCCTCTTGAAACTTATTTCAATTGCAATTTTTTCAACTTCAACACGAACTTCTGTAGGAAGGTAGAGTACATTGCGTTGCGGTTTCCGCTTTCCTTTTATAGCTGTCATTTTTTAACCTGTCGTATTTTCTGTTACACACATAGTCGGCAAAGACTTGTCCACGCTTTGAAGCGTCTGCAAGGAGAAGTATTTTTGCCAGACAGGAGTTATTCATCAGGCTTAAATTCATCGAAAAAATATTCTCCTGCTCTTTTACTTCATTTATGACACTCAGAGGAACTTCAGCAGGATATTCACCAAAACTGACCAGTCCATAAACATTTTTCATCCGGGTAAAGCAGGATGGATGTACAACCTCAAAATCCAGAAGAACGAATACATAACCGGGAAACATTGGCATGATTTGTCCCCTGTATGCACTACAGTCACGCCTCTTATAGAAAGTGCGTATAACTGGATTGTAGTAAGCGATACCGCTCCGGGATAACTGCAACAGAACCGACTGATGAAAATGCGGAGAACACTGAAGCAGGTAAAACTGTTTCTGTCCTTTCATACTCAATCCCCGATATACAGATGTGACAAAACACAAGCCAACCGTGGTTGCTTGTGAGAAATCACGCCCCTATGAAGAGAGACTTTTTACTATTGCGCGAAGTTTATACTACAAGTAGCTTATGCTAAGTTCAACACATAAAACAGATCTTTCGATCTTGATAAATCAATTTTACTTTCATTTATTCCACATAATCAATGAAACACAGAATATTCATCTTTTGCAGATCTGTTTTTTAGATCGATAGATCGAATGATAGCTAAAACGCAGAATTTCGATCTGTTTTTAAGGCGAAAAGATGATCACACGAACTAAAATAAAGATTTTTCTTTCATAATCAATATATTAAATCTTATAAACTCCAAAACTTAATCCCTGTTTTCAGCTTCTGTTCTGACTGTAACGTGGATGCTTTCTGCTGCGTAAACTGCGCCATTCGCTGTTGTTGCTTCAGCAGCATATCAGGGCTGTTCAGTACCAGCTCTTTGCTGGCTGAAGGTGTTCTGTCTACGCCCTTAACCCCCAGATTTTCTAACTGCCACTCATTTCTGTGAACCGTTTTCCAGCCATGCTGAACACCGTTTTTATCGAGCGCCGGGATTTTTACTTCTTTCTGACCAAGTTTCTTCAGTCTGACAAGATCACCTGCTTTAACGCTTTCCCGCGAACATAAGTCCCCAAAATCAGCCCCCCAGTATGTTTTCTCAACCCCCTTGTTAAGAGTCTTTAGCTTTATAAAATGTTGCTTAGACTTTGTTTTATCGTTCTGATAATGGTCGTAGCCAACATCAACAACCTCATAAACACCTTTCTGTCTTTTTGGTGCTGTATTATGTGCATCTTTAACAGACTGATTAAGTCCATGCTGTTGCTTATGGGTCGCTTTAACGTCATAACCTTTTAACTTCAACTCTTCACAAAAACCTGTACGAATTTCCCGTAAATCTTTTTTCCTGATGTCAGCGCGTTTACCGTCATTATCTCGGATACGAAAAACAACATGAACGTGAGGATGTTCTTTCTTGTCACAATGATATCCAAGAACAAAACGGTGATTAGGATATTTTTTCTGCATCGTTTTCCTGACAGACTCCAGCAAATCTTCAGGCTTTACTTTCGCTGAAACTGGAGGCGAGAAGACAATATTCTGTGTGATTTTTTTATTTTCTTTACCTTTATCATTCATCACATGCTGAGGATCATTAGCACGATCTATCATGTGCTCTTTAGCTTCCAGAATTTCGTCACCCGTCCATACCCGACCGCTTTCACTCATCACTGGTAGCTCTGACTCACGGCTCATATAATCAATACTGTTCCGAATCCCCTGACGAGTAACAGCACCTCCAGATATTTTGACAACAACCTCCTTACTGGCACCCTTGCGGTTGATACGTTCCTGAACATTGCGGCTATAGTTCTTTCCACCATTTTTGACTTTGTGAGCGAAAGCTGACTTACGACCATTTTCTGATGACTTTCGTTTAACACGATGTTCTTTATCAACGTAAACGCCCATAATCACATCTCCACTTTATTTGAAACAGTTCTCCCTTTACATAACATAATGTAATTCTCAAACTGATTCTTAAGATTAAAAATTTCTGTTGTAAGACGCTCCGCATCCTGATAGAAACCATCTTTATCAAGAACCCTGGTCTGATCATTAACAATGATATGATGGAAATTACGACCGATCTTATCAATTGAATTACGGCAACGATTCATCATCAGCAGTTCCTGGTCAAAGAAATCCAGTTCATTTTCAAGTGTCGTCTGTATGCGGTAACGACATTCTCGTGATAACGTCCATCCGTGACGATTAGCAGCTCTTTCAATATCAGCCCTTTGTTTACCTGTTAAGTACATCGTTGTTTTGATAAAATCATTATTATCAAAAAACGTATTTATATCCTTACTGACAGCTTTACTTTTTAATAAAGCATTTGCTAAAAGTTTCATGCCTTTAGCTACTGTTAAAGCTGGTTCATCCGGATAAAGAGTTTTAAGGCAATCCAGCAAATCATCATGCTGATTTTCATCAATTCTGAATTGAACTTTTTTCATAAAATTCTCCAACAAGAACCGACTGTAGGTCACCGGGAAAATGTTGCGGAATGGCGTCAGAGACGTCATTTTGCGGCGTTTGCCCTATCCTGCATCGCAGTGAATCTGGCGCCGCTCATAAATTGTGCTTGAGCATCAACAAAAATGCAAAAAGGCTGATGTTGTCATGGCTGAACATACGTACGTCTGCGACCGGAAACCCGATCAATGCGGTAAGGACAGTGCCGTCAGGTTCGCTCCGCGAACGGTCTGGCAGGAAGCGCAAGCGCAGTCCCGCGCAATATATCAGAAAGCACCTCCCGAAATACGGGAGGGCTTCGGCTATTCAGCTAAGGTTGCTCTGTTCAGGTTGCTGAGTGTAGCCTTCCATGCCCTGACGGGCATCAAAAAGCCAGCGCCGGAAGTTACTCATTCTTTCAAGGTTAGCTTTGCTTGGTTTTTTGCCACGATTACCACTTAATATCCGCCAGACTCGTATTCCTGCTTTATTAGTCCAGTGCAGAACAATTTCTCCTTTGCTGTTAAAAGCAAGAGAAAAGCGTACAGCGCCTTGCCGCAATTCTCCACTGACAAAGGACACAAAATCATGTTTTGTCATAAAGCCTCCGGTTTATTTATCTGTTCTCTTTTGTGTCTTTTTTTCCAGTGCTTTTCTGAGTAATGCCATATACTCAGGAAAGACATGGAATGGCATCAAAGGGAAAACCGGACGCCCACCCTTTTCAACGTCATTTATTGCTGATAATATGCGTTCCGACATTTTATTCCTCGCAATAGAATCAGGTGTCACGGTATCAGGTTGCCCCACAACCTGATACCATCTTTATCTTTACTTTATTAACTTCTCAATTGCTTCTTTTTTTGCTTTCTCCTGTTCTGATGGTGGGTATGCAAGGTCATACCAGTTATCAATACAACGAATAACTCTTTCTTTAGATAATCCACATTGCTCAAGCCAAAATTTTATATTTCGGTTTAATGATGCTTTTGCGCTAAACTCTCTTTCCATTTTCAGACCTTTACTAAAAGGGGGAATATCCCCCCTGATTAATTAGTAGTAAGAAGAAAATCGATGTTTTTCTTCCGGTAGAGTTTTATACGCAGTTTCAAAATCTTCGATTTTGATTGCCAGCTCATCACCAAAATCTTTTATCTGGCGCTTAAAACATTCACCAGTAAAATCATTTAAAACGGGAGTTTTAAAGCCGACCATTGAATCGGTATATTCTGAATTAGCGCGAATCTCGCGAACGGTGACGGTTTTTTTACCGTGAACAGAAAGAACCTGGTAGAAGGTTACATTGGTTTGCTCATAGCCCCATGATGATACAAAGATATCACCAACAGAGACAGTATCATTTTTAAAAGTTAATACTTTCATTTTTAGCTCCCGCCCAGCTTGGGCTCTGGATGAAAGAGAACCTGTTTCCCTTTCTTGTGTTTTATTATACCTGCATTTGCAGGTATGGCAAGTTATTTTTTTACCAGCCTGTAAGACGGATGCATATTTGCTAATAACAATAAATACTGATATTCACCAATAGATAAAGAACGACTGGCCTTACCTGCACTTTCTTTCATCTGCCAGGAATTCAGTTGATAACCAAAAATATCAGCAGCTTCTTTAAGAGTAAGACCTGCCGCAACCCGCGCATTCTTTACTTCTTCAGGTGTAGGTTTATTCTGCATTTTCATCCCCTTTTGTCAGACAATCACACAAAACCCCATTATCCAGAAGCATCAATGATGCCAGGTTGAGTTTTTCGTCCATTATCAATTTTCTTACTGTTTTCCTGCTTTTAGTTTTATCAATCGTCTTAACATATTTTAAGACGTGAAAAACCGTATCCCCATCTTCATCCATCGTTCTGATTACATAGGAGTAATTACCTCTGTTTTTCTTAATTATCTTATCTTTATCCATATTATTCCTCATAACTAAAAAAGGGGCTTAATGCCCCTTTTTATCTATAACACGGTATGTAACCCTGTTTCCTGTGTAAATAAACGCGCTAACTGATCACAATAGATATTATCGAATCTTGAAATATCTTTAACTTCAGCACCACGTACACGAGAAAATTTCACCTGGTACGTATCAGTAAAATCCAGTTTAATTTTTACTAAGTTGATGCCTTTCATTGCAAAATTTGACGGCAAACGGAAAGTTAACCCACACTCACCGTTTTCATCAAAGTAAGAAAAACTTTTAGCACCAGTCATAACAATAAAACGATTACCACCAAGTTGACGTAAAATCTCTGTGGCTACAGATTTAGCGTAGTTTTGCATTTTTAACCTCCCGCCCACTTTGGGCTCTGGATGAAAGAGAACCTGTTTCCCTTTCTTGTGTTTTATTATACCTGCATTTGCAGGTATTGCAAATTTTTAATGCTCTCGCTCTGACTGTAAACAGTCAATCATTTGATGATTAATCTTAGCGCAAATCTGCGATCTGATAGACTTCGCTGCTTTCCCTTCTTCCAACGGCAATAACGAGTAAAACGACTTTCTCATCAATGACTTGGTATACAAGTCTGTAGCCAGATGCACGAAGTTTGATTTTATAGCGATCAGCATGACCATGTAACCGGGCTGCGGGTACGCGTGGATTTTCCAGCCGTTCTGCCAGTTTCTTTTTGAATTGTTCACGGATGGTGTGGCCGAGTTTCTGCCATT
>NZ_JBLYQK010000060.1:0-6457 GCF_048799765.1 Brevundimonas sediminis | reverse complement strand
CTAGAGAAACGGATGATGAATCTGTTAATCATCGTTCTCAGGGCTGTGCTCGCCATTGCAAACGCGCTGATTGCCATTCAGAAACTAATCGAGTGATTGATGGCTTAACTAAGGGAGAGACGTTTACCGCTTCCTGCCCTTTAACAAAGGAGTGTTTATGAGTTTTGAACAATTATTTACACTAACGACCCAACGTCGTTGGGTTTGCCGCAGAAAATTTATTCATTTAAAATAGATCTAAATGAAGCGGGAAACTGCAGACGTAAAAAAACCGACTGGTGAGGTCGGCTTTTTTACAGTTCCGGTACGAGCTGGTAACTCGCCCGGAAGAGAAACTCTCTACAACTGACAACAGTATGATAATCCGTGAAGCCTGATTATGCAATATGACAGGCGGTGACTACGCGTTAACGGTTTGCTTGAAAGTTAGATAAACGTATAATCAGAGGGTTAGTGCTGTGGTGAGTCTTTCCCTGCATTCCGCTAAATGCGGCATGAACAGCTTCAAAGTCCTGACAGGTAATACAGGTGGTGCTGGTTATCTGTGCTCTGGTAGGAGTGAGACTCTCTACAACTGACAAGACGAAGAGAAGCCGTGGTGACAGGCAGCGTAAGAGCAAGCCACGGTGTCTTTACTCCATTTATGGAGAAAACGGATGATTAACCTGTTAATCATCGTTCTGAGGGCGGTAGCTGCGCTTGCAAACGCGCTGATTGCAGTTCTGGAACTGATCCGTCAGTTCATCGATTGATGACTGCGGAAACGTAACTAAGGGCAGGAAGTGCACCGCTTCCTGCCCTTTAACAAAGGAGGTGTTATGGATTTTATGAGCATTTTGGGGCGCTGTTTACTTCTTCCTTTCCCTGTTGCGATGTTTGTCGGTTGCCTGTTTCCAGGCATCGATGATCGTTTTACTGGAATGTTCATGAGTTTTATTGTCGGTTGTCTATCGTGGTATATCACCAAGCCAAAACCGCAAAAGGCTGAGGTCGCGTAAGCGGCCTTTTATTTTGATACTCATTAGTTACAACATTCAATTTGCTTTTTAAAAATATCCACTTCAGCACCTCCCTCATAAATAACGTCAACCAGTTTATTGAGCTCACCCTACCCTACTCACCGGAGGATTGCAGGGATTTACGTTTTATTGCGCTACTGATTGTGCCGCGGCTGCACCCTAGCACCTTCTGTACCTGTGTCCAGGAGCTGCCACTTTCTATCAACCTGATAATTGCATCATGTCTGGCTTGATTAGGTTTACGCCCTTTATATTTGCCGTCTTTCCTTGCTTTCTCTATCCCCTGTTTCTGGCGTTCCCGCCGTTGTTCATAGTCCCTTCTGGCAACAGCGGCCAGCATATCCAGCAGCATATCGTTAATGGCTGCAAACAACCGGCTGTCAAACTCACTCATACCAGAATTAATCCAGGTCGTCGGCACATTCACGGCCATAACCCGGATATCTTTCTGACGGATCATTTTCTTCAGCGTATTCCAGTCTTCCCCTGACAGTCGGGAAAGTCTGTCCACATCCTCGATAAGCAAAATGTCATTTTGCTGGCAATCTCTCAGAAGACGAAAGAGTTCCGGGCGGTCAAGACGGGAGCCGGATTCATTCTCAATATAATAGCTGCAAATGATCAGGCCTCTTTCCCTGGCAAAAGCCTCGATAGTTTCCAGGGCACGCGAAGCATCCTGTTCTGCTGTTGAAGCTCTCAGATAAGCGCGGACAAAGTTTGTTGGTGCATTTGAAGTCATATTACAGAACCAGTTCGCATAAGGTCACACCACTATACCCAAAATGAACCAGAAAGTGGATCGACAGGAAAGGCACACTCTAAAAGAACCAAAAAACAAATAATGAGTAGATGTGACCTTGTCACTACACACTCATAAACTCAAACACTCATATACACAAGACAACTCAAATGAGTAGATACTCCTTAACTCATATACACATAAACTCATATTAACCTTTACTCATACAAAGAGTATGATAAACTCAAAAACTCACAGGAGTAATTGAGTAGACACACAATTGAGGATTTGAGTATGAAGGTGATCTCATTTCTGAATCCGAAAGGGGGTTCAGGTAAAACAACTGCCGTAATCAACATAGCCACTGCGTTGAGCAGGAGCGGATACAACATTGCTGTGGTAGATACAGATCCACAAATGAGCCTGACGAACTGGAGCAAAGCGGGCAAGGCAGCATTTGACGTATTTACAGCAGCATCTGAAAAAGACGTCTATGGAATCCGAAAAGATCTGGCGGACTATGACTTTGCTATTGTGGACGGGGCAGGTTCACTCTCAGTAATCACCTCCGCAGCCGTCATGGTAAGCGATCTGGTAATTATCCCTGTAACCCCCAGCCCTCTGGATTTCTCCGCAGCAGGAAGCGTCGTTACTGTTCTGGAAGCACAGGCTTACAGCCGCAAAGTTGAAGCCCGCTTTCTGATCACCCGTAAGATAGAAATGGCAACCATGTTGAATGTGCTTAAAGAAAGTATCAAAGACACCGGTGTTAAAGCATTTCGTACAGCTATTACACAACGTCAGGTTTACGTGAAATCAATTCTTGATGGCGACAGCGTGTTTGAATCCAGTGATGGTGCTGCAAAAGGTGAAATAGAAATCCTTACAAAAGAGATAGTTAGAATGTTTGAGTAATTACACATTTACTCATATAATCAAATAAGTATAAAAACCGGAGTAGCCTGAATGTCACTTGAAAAAGCGCATACGTCAGTAAAAAAAATGACCTTTGGTGAAAACAGAGATCTGGAACGAGTAGTAACAGCACCAGTATCATCTGGAAAAATCAAACGTGTTAACGTTAATTTTGATGAAGAAAAGCACACCCGGTTTAAGGCTGCATGCGCCAGGAAAGGTACATCAATCACTGACGTGGTGAACCAGCTTGTAGATAACTGGCTCAAAGAGAACGAATAATTGGAAGCCGAAGCGAACAGACAGGCCGACGCAAAACAACTGTTCTCAAAGCAGCCCTGGCTATGTACAACAGCCAATAGTTACTTGATTCTGCAAAACTTAGATGATTCAGGATTTAATCTATCAGTAGGAGTTCGGACAAAATGGGGTCCGTGGGAATTTCTGTGATAACACCCGCTAAGCGATTTCTCACTGAAAGAAATCTTCAGCCCCTGCAGTTAGTTAAAGAAAATTAAATCTATAAACCTGTAAATTTTTGCGTGACAAACTCTGTCGGAATGAGAAACTGTACGGAAACTTCAATTTTAAGGTTTGTCGTGCATGTTGATGGTTATATACGGGTATCAAGCAATCGATTACGTATTACACTATTCTCCGATGTAGTTATTTCTAAATATTGAAAATGTCTAAGAAAGGAATAAAATGAAAACTATTTCACTATTTAACAACAAAGGCGGGGTAGGAAAAACGACCCTGACTTGGAACTTAAGTGTATCTCTATCGGCAAAGGGAAAATCTGTTTTGCTGATAGATTTCGATCCTCAATGCAATTTATCAATAGCTTTACTTGGTGAGACTGGCTTCTCTGACCTTTTAAAGAAGGATGCAAATAATCCTTATGGTAAAACGATAAGAGCATTTTGCCAACCATTTATACAACAAGATATTCTCCCTGTCGTACATACATTCCCACCACAATTTCCCATGGAGCCTGGCTCAGGAAGGTTAGACATAGCTCCAGGTGACTTTTGGCTCAATAATCTTTCAGATGTGATTAGTGTAGGTACAGATTTAATTGCTGGAAACGCAGTAAACAGATTCTTGATACCTAGTTTAATTGCTAGTAAAGCTCAAGAGTTAAATAATTGTGAATACGATTATGTTCTTATTGATGTACCGCCGTCATTTAATACGATAGTCAGATCGGCTCTCTACTGTTCTGATTATTTCTTGGTTCCATGTACTGCCGATATATTTTCGGCTTACTGCATAGGACTCATTGGTGAAACTTTACCAAAATTTAGAGACGACTGGGAACAGGGTATTAGAAGAACTTCAGCCCAAAATAACTCTCTAATAAGCCAAAAAGGTTCACCTAAATTTGCAGGTTGGGTCTTCAACGGATTTGATAAAAGAAAGAATCCAGGCCAACAAAACTCATCAGAGATCGCGGCTGATGCAGCCCATAGAGATAAAATAATTGATTCAGTAAAAAATGACCTTCGCCCCAAATTAGCATCTATAAAAACATACTCAGCAGTGGCTTCTTTTACTCCAGACACTCCTGTCGCAAAAGTTGAAGACCTAAATGTTATGGCTCCAGATAGTATCTTACAGGGGGTCCCGCTCAGATATTTATCTACCGTAGCACCTACTAGGGGGGTGTTGGCCAGAGGGGCTTGGTCAGGACCTCAGAAAGCCCTAATGCAGACTATGTCGGCAGAACATGACGTTTTAGCTGATTATATAATCCAAAATTTCGTTTAATATCTTTTAGGGATTGTACGCCGGCACCCCTTTTACCGTCTTAGGGGTTCCGTGGGAATTTCTGCGATAACAAACGCTAAGGAAAAGTGAAGTTCTTTAGATTGAAGCGATTAGTACGAAGTGGCCTACATAAGTGAATGGCGAACAGCATACAGATTCTCTCTTAAAAATATGTGAGACAATAGAAAAACGACTGAAAATTTTTTGTATATTAATAGCTTCACAAGCTTTGATGATAGAGGGTAAAAATCACCATTATCTAATCAATTTGACGCTCATATCATTGAATGAAGAAACGGTAAAAATCAATTGAGAGCAATATTAAATATCAAAATAAAAACGATGAAAAAAAGATTGTTACCAATACAATGAGGACATTAGAATCACGCCCCCCAAATTTTATATAATTAAGATCATAGATGCAGATCAGTTTGGTTAGTTCTCCGTAGGGGAGAAGTTATGAAAACAGGTAAATGGAATAAACATCGTTCGTGTAAAATGCATTAATACGAATGGGTAACATGTATTTCCAGGGATTTAATCAAACAATGGCATCAGTTTTTCAACCAGTAGCAGATCGCTTAAACCATCTAACAAAACAACTTCCATACCAGAGTCAATAAGTGAATCAATCCCAGGCACTTCCTCAAAGCCGATAACCATGATCGGCTTTCGGTCTATAAAATCAAATATTACTAATGGAAGTATTACACTGTTAATTAATTCAAATTCTTTAAAGAAAGCATCTGTGCCATATTCACTGGTAGGAAAAAGAATCTCACTTAATCTCACACCATAAAAAACATGATAGTGTTCTTTAAGATTATCCTTTAAAATATTAACAGCCTTAGAATATTTCTCGTTAATAAACTCTTTGACCAGATATTTCATAAACATCTCCAATAAGAACCGACTGTAGGTCACCGGGCAAACGTTGCGGAATGGCGTCAGAGACGTCATTTTGCGGCGTTTGCCCTATCCTGCATCGCAGTGAAAAGGCAGGGACTGGCATAACTGCTGAGTAGCATCATTGCTGGCTTATCTCGCTACTGTTCTCGGTGCTTTCGTCCGCAGGTTCGGGAACAAGTAACTTGTGCCAAGGCATAGTTTTGTTGAGCAGCTCCATCAGAGGCTCAGCCAGCAGTCCCAAAATCCAGGTTGCCGTAATCACCGGTATAGTCAGATTTTGTGGCGTCCATAACTGGTGATCGAGATGATACCAAGTGATGACACACAAAATACCACCCAGCCAGAATACAGCCCATTTAAACGCACCAAGAATGGCTAACACAAAAACAAAGATAAAATGTAAAACACTCGCGACAAGAAGACGAAGATAAAACCATCCCCAGCCAAGCCACTTAACAAAAGTGCTCCCTGTTTTCACTGCAAAACGTTTCTTACGCTCCCTGGCAATTTCTTTCCTGAATTTAGCACGTTCTTCCCCCTGAGGGAATTGATAGATTTTAGCCATGAGCTACCTCATTTCGATCTCAAAACGAAGTTTATGCAATTATCCTCTGAAACCGTATGGTATTCTGATATCTAAGCCCTCACTTTCTTTATCTATTTTATAAGAAAACCTTAGCTTTGATGCTCTTCTTGCGACTCTCTCAACGATTTTAACTTCGAGATGATTAATCTCTGTATATTGATTTATTTTTTCAATATTTTTTTGCAGAAAAACCTTATTAAAATCCTTAAAATTCTGATAAAGGTAAACTTTTTCGCCATTATCTATTCTGAATAATTCAAGTTCATCCTTTAATACATCTACTTCAATGTCGAAAAATGTCTTTTTACCACTGCTGTATTGTTTCCTGATAAACTGATAAAGCATATTTGAATTTTGATCAGCGAGTCTTACAGACGATATCAAAACCTGAGTAGTGTAAGAATCCTTTAACATCGTGATATATGGCTCAATGACATGTGAAAAAGCAATATCAATATATCCTTCACTTTCAACATAATCACAAAACGCAGTCAGGTTCATAAGCCTGACTGCATCAGA
>NZ_JBLYQK010000005.1:0-142524 GCF_048799765.1 Brevundimonas sediminis | reverse complement strand
GGCGGGCGCCTCGGCCGGGGCCGGCGGGGCGGGGGGCGCGGTCGGGGCGTCCTGGGCGAAGGCCGGTCCGGCGAGGGCGAGGGTCGCCGAAGCGACAAGAAGGCGGCGCAGGGGCATCGGTGTTCCGATCCAGAGAAAAGGCCACGGCGGCCAGAACGCCACCGTGGCCTATTTCCGCATCCCGCGCGAGCCGCTTTCGCGGCTCAGCTTCAGCCCTTGTTGCGGGCGTCGCGCTTGCCCAGCACGCGCAGGCGAAGGGCGTTCAGCTTGATGAAGCCCTCGGCGTCGTGGTGGTCGTAGGCCTGGACGCCCTCTTCGAAGGTGACGAGGTCCTGGTCGTACAGGCTCTGGCTGCTCTCGCGACCGATGACCGTGGCGTTGCCCTTGTAGAGCTTGACCCGGACCGTGCCGGAGACCTTTTCCTGCGACTTGTCGATGGCGGCCTGCAGCATCTCGCGTTCGGGCGAGAACCAGAAGCCGTTGTAGATCAGGTGGGCGTATTTGACGGCCAGCTCATCCTTCAGGTGCATGGCGCCGCGGTCGAGGGTGATCGACTCGATGCCGCGGTGGGCCGCCAGCAGGATGGTCCCGCCCGGGGTCTCGTAGACGCCGCGCGACTTCATGCCGATGAAGCGGTTCTCGACCAGGTCCAGACGGCCGATGCCGTTGTCGTGGCCGTACTGGTTCAGCGCGGTCAGGATCGTGGCCGGGCTCATGGCCTCGCCGTTGATCGAGACGGCGTCACCCTTCTCGAAACCGATTTCGATGACGGTCGCCACGTCCGGCGCGTCTTCCGGCGAGAGGGTGCGCTGGTGCACGAACTCGGGGGCCTCGACCGCCGGGTCTTCCAGCACCTTGCCCTCGGACGAGGAGTGCAGAAGGTTGGCGTCGACCGAGAACGGGGCCTCGCCGCGCTTGTCCTTGGCGATCGGGATCTGGTGCTTCTCGGCGAAGTCCAGCAGGGCCTCGCGGCTGCGGAACTCCCACTCGCGCCAGGGGGCGATGACGTGGATGTCCGGGTCGAGGCCGTAGTAGCCCAGCTCGAAGCGGACCTGATCATTGCCCTTGCCGGTGGCGCCGTGACAGACGGCGTCCGCGCCGACCTGTTTGGCGATCTCGATCTGGCGCTTGGCGATCAGCGGCCGGGCGATCGAGGTGCCGAGCAGGTACTGGCCCTCGTACAGGGCGTTGGCGCGGAACATCGGGAAGACGAAGTCGCGCACGAACTCCTCGCGCAGGTCGTCGATGAAGATGTTCTCGGGCTTGATGCCCAGCTTCAGCGCCTTCTCGCGCGCCGGCCCGAGCTCCTCGCCCTGGCCCAGGTCGGCCGTGAAGGTAACGACCTCGGCGTTATATTCGGTCTGCAGCCACTTCAGGATGATCGAGGTGTCCAGGCCGCCGGAGTAGGCGAGCACGACCTTCTTGACGGGCTTCTTCGAGGCGTCGGACGACATGGGCATGATCCTTCGACGAACGCGGGGAGGCGTTCCTTTATTTCGCGCGCTTAAAAGGCCAGACGCCCCGGGATGCAAGGGCCGGAATGGGGCGACGGGCCTGTTATTCGATTTCCGGGACGTTCCGGGGTCGGACCGTCCGGCCGCAGGACGAAGGGGCGCTGAAATCTTCTGTGGATCACGTCTCTTTTCCGGCGCGGGGAAAGCCCGGCCGAAGTCGGACTAAGAATCTGACAGAAAAAGGAAATATCAGACAATCACTGTTCGCCGGGTAAGATTCGGTCAATGTCTCGGAAGGGGGGCCTTAAGCATTCGCCTGCAAGGTAGGGTCGTGATCCCCAACCGCGCCCCGTCTCCGGTCGAAAAGCTGGCCCTCGCCGTCGTGCACCAGCCCGAACGCGCCACGCCCGCGCCCGCCGGCGCGCGCGAGGAGGCCCTGCGTTTCCTGCTCCAGACCGCGGCCGATGCGGGCGTCAGCCTGGTCGCCACCAAGCCGGACGGCGATGGCGAGCGGCTTCTGGGCCAGGCCTGGCCCTTCCCCTCGCCCTTCCGGGTGACCGTTCGCACCGTCTCGATCGAGGAGGGGGTCGACCGCGTCGAGGCCCGTGCCCGGCGCTCGCTGGAGCGGATGGGGCTGCCACGCGGCGACACCCTTCTGGCGTCCCGGGCGTCTGATCTGGTCGGGTCCGAGGGGCGCGCCCTCTGGGACCGGATGCAGGCGCTGAAGGACCGGGGCCTGTTCCGCAGGATCGGCTTCTGCGCGACGGTCGATGACGGCCCGGCCCTGCTGGCCCGCCGCTTCCAGCCGGATGTGGTCCAGCTGCCCTGCAACCTGCTGGACCAGCGGGTGCATCGGTCCGGGGCGATGGACGAGATCGCCGACCTTGGCGTCGACATTCATCTGTCGTCCGTGTTCGCGGGCGGCGTGATGTTCATGAGCGGCGACGCCCTGCCCGCCGAGATGGCGCATCATGCGCCGCAGCTGTCGCGCATCCGTCGCCGGCTGGCCGAGGCCCGCGTCGATCCGATGCAGGCGACCCTCGCCTATACGCTCGGCCTGCCGCAGGCCTCCGCCGTCGTCGCCAGCGTGGCCTCGGCGGCAGAGGTGCGCGCGGTTCTGGCCGCGGCCCACGCCCCGGCCCCGGCCCTCGACTGGCAGACGCTCCAGCTCGAGCACCCGGCCGCTGTCGCGGCCGGGCCTCGCGCCCGGATCAGTAGCGCAGCCTGATCCCGACATAGCCGGAACGGCCCGGCTCGCCGTAGCCCAGCACCTGCTGGTAATGCTCATCCGCCAGGTTCTCGACCCGCGCGGTCAGGGTGACGTGATCTGTCAGCGCGTAGGCCGAGGTGACATTGGCCGTGACGAAGCCCTCGCGGACCCCGCCGCTGTCATCCTGGTCCCCTTCCGCCCGAACGGTCAGGGCGCCGGACAGGCGGTCGCCCGTCCAGCCCAGGGTGACCGAACCGGCGTGTTCCGGCACGCGGAGCAGACGGGCGCCGGTGGTCTCGTCCTTCGCGTCGGTCCAGGCGTAGGCGAGGCTCAGATCGAAGCCGTTGACCAGCGCCGCCCGACCTTCCAGCTCGACCCCGTCCGTCGCCGTCTCGGCGATGTTGACGTAGTAGCTGTCGAAGGTGGCCGTATCGAAGAAGAAGCTGATCTGGTCCTCGACCTTCAGGCGATAGACCGTCGCCCGCCCCTCGATGCGGCCATCGGCCGAACGCCAGCCGATGGCGGCTTCCAGACCTTCGGCCTTTTCCGGACGCAGGGTCGGGAAGGGGACGGCGGCGAAGCAGTAGTCGCAGGCCGCCTGACTGACCGACGGCGCCTTGAAGCCGGTCCCGTAGGCGCCTGACAGGGTGAAGCCCGGTCCGAAGTCCCAGGCCGCCGAGACACGGCCCGTGGTCCTGGAGCCGAAGTCGGTGTCGTCGAAACGCAGGCCGCCGGTAACGCTCAGGGCGTCCGTGACCTGATAGCGGCCGGTGGCGAAGGCTGCGTTGTTCCCGAGGCTGACGTCGGCGCCGGTCGACAGGCTGCCCTCGCTCTCCTCGCGCTCCAGGCCGAAGGCGTAGGTGGCCGCGCCGGTCTCGCCGTTGGCCTGCCAACGCCAGGCCTGACGGTTGGCTTCGAAGACGCCGCCGAAGGCGCTGAAGGTCTCGCGCTCGATGTCCGAGCCCGAAACGCTGAACTGGTGTGTCAGGCCCAGGGCCTCGACGGTGGCGCGCACGACGCCCGACCACTGCTCGGATTCCGACCGGTCGGCGTTGTCGGCGATGGGGAAGCCGTTATCGAGATCGGCCTCGCTCCTCGACCAGCGGGCCGAGGCGTCCAGCGTCACCGCCGGAGAAACGGCGTAGCGACCGCGCAGACCCACGGTGGTGTTGTCAAAGCCGTCGGCCTCCGGATTGCCGTCGGCCTCGTCCGCCACCGAGATGCCGTCGGTGGTGAAGCGCGAGACATAGCCGCCCAGGGCCCAGGTGTCGTTGGCCGCGCCGACCGCGATGCGGCCGCGCGCGGTGTCGAAGCTCCCGGCCTCGGCCTCGGCGCGAATGCCGTCGATCTCGCGGGTGGTGAAGGCGATCACGCCGCCGATGGCGTCCGAGCCCCACAGCGAGGACTGCGGCCCCGACAGGACCTCGACGCGTTCGACGTCGCCCAGGTCAAACCCCGAGAAGTCATAGGCGCCGTTCGGCTCGGCCGCGTCATTGACCGGCGCGCCGTCGACCAGAACCAGGGTCTTGCCCGGCGTGGCGCCGCGCATGCGAACCTGGGCCACGCCCCCGAAGGCGCCCGACCGGGTCACCGACAGGCCGGGGACGTCGGCCAGGATGTCGGCGGCGAAGACCGCGCCGCGCTGTTCGATGACGGCGGCGTCGATCGCCCGGGCGCCGGGCGTTTCGGCGACGATGGCCGGGATGCGGGTCGCGGTGACCACGACTTCGGGAAGCTCATCCGCCGACTGGGCGAAGGCGGGCGAGGCGAGGGCGGCGGCGAGGGCCGCCGTGGAGAGAAGGATGGAGCGCTTCATGGCGCGATGACTCCTTTTCGGCCCCGCGAGTGCGCGCGTGGGGCCGGACGTGAGCGAGCCGATCCGCCGGGCCTGACGGTCCGGACGGCGCAAGATCGGGTCGCTACGACGGAAGTCCCCGCGCCTCTGTCTGGTCCCGGACAGCAGCGAGCGACGTCGGCGGCCAGGTCTCCTGGCTTGCGGGTCGTCAAACGAAGCCCTCGCCTTCCCGGTCCGGGGACCAGTGGCGCCGGGGCGAACCCCGGACGGACGACGCTCTCGCCGCCTACAGTTGCGGGCACAGCCGCGGTGTCTGACCGCGTTCCCTTAACCGCCGGGGCCGCGTATCGCAGGGTGGAAGTGGCTGTGCAAGACGCACGGATCGCGCTTGAGGCGGCGGCTTCAATCCGTCACCCTGACGCCACGCATGAACGCTCCCCTCGCTCACCCGCCGCAAGCCGACGCCGTCCCGTCCGTGGAGGGCGCGACGCCGTTCATGGCGCAGTATCTGACGGCCAAGGCCGGGCAGCCGGACGCCATCCTCTTCTTCCGCATGGGCGACTTCTACGAGCTGTTCTTCAGGGACGCCGAGATCGCCGCCGCCGCCCTGGGCATCACCCTGACCAAGCGGGGCAAGCACCAGGGCGAGGACATCCCGATGGCGGGCGTGCCGGTGCATGCCCTCGACGGTTATCTGGCCCGGCTGATCCGGCAGGGGTTCAAGGCCGCCATCTGCGAACAGCTGGAAGACCCGGCCGAGGCCAAGAAGCGCGGCTCCAAGGCTGTGGTGCAGCGTGGCGTCGTTCGGGTGGTCACGCCTGGCACCCTGACCGAGGACAGCCTGCTGGATGCGCGCGGCGCCAACCGGCTGGCGGCCGTGGCGGTGCGCAAGGGCCGCGCCGCCGTGGCTGTGGTAGAACTGTCGGCGGGGGCGGTCGACGTCGTCGCCTGTTCGCTGGAGGACCTCGGCGCGACCCTCGCCTCCTTCCGTCCGTCCGAGGTGCTGGTCCCGGATCGGCTCTTTTCTGACGAGACGACCAGGGACGCTCTCAACGGATCCGGCGGCGTGGTCCAGGCCCTGCCGCAGGCGCTGGCCGAGCCGGTCGGGGCCAGGGTGCGGGTCGAGCGGCTCTACGGCGTCGCCTCGCTGGACGGCTTCGGCGCCTTCGAGGAAGGCGAGGTGTCGGCCCTGGGCCTGATCGCCGCCTATCTGGAAACGACCCAGGCCGGCAAAATTCCGGCCCTGACCCCGCCCCGCCGTTCGGGCGACAGCGGCTTTCTGGCCATCGACCCGGCGACCCGTCTGAGCCTCGAGATCGACCGCACCCAGCGCGGAGAGCGTGAGGGCTCACTGCTGGCCTGTATCGACCGGACGGTGACCTCGGGCGGGGCGCGGGCCCTGGCCGAACGGATCGCCCGTCCGCTGCGCGACCCGGTCGCCATCAATCATGGACTCGATGCGGTCGAATGGCTGCTGGAGCGGCGCGATCTGCGCCGCGATCTGCGCGACGGGCTGAAGGCCTCGTCGGATGTGGCGCGGGCCGTGTCCCGACTGGTGCTGGGCCGGGGCGGGCCGCGTGATCTGGCCGCCATCCGCAACGGCCTGTCCATTGCCGGCGGGATCGCCGGCCTGTTCCCGCCGGTCGCCGATCCGCTGACCGGACCCCCGCCGCACATCGCGGCCTGTATCGACCGCATGACCCTGTCGCCGGACCTCGGCCGGCTTCTGGCCGATCTGGCCGCCGGGCTGACGGCGGAGCCGCCGCATCTGGCGCGCGACGGCGGCTTCGTGAACCCGGACTTCCGGCCCGAACTCGATGAGGCGCGCCGCCTGCGCGATGACAGCCGCCGGGTGGTCGCCGATCTGGAGGCCCGCGCGGTCGCCGAGTCCGGGGTGGCCTTCAAGATCAAGCACAACGCCGTGCTGGGCTATTTCCTCGAGACCAGCGCCAAGGCCGCCGAGCCCCTGCTGCGTCCCTCGGAAGAGAGCCCCTTCATCCATCGCCAGACCCTGGCGAATCAGGTTCGTTTCACGACGGTCGAACTGTCGGAGCTGGACGCGAAGATCAGTCAGGCGGGCCATCGCGCCCTGGCCATCGAGGGCGAGACTTTCGAGATCTGGCGCCGCACGGTCCAGACCCTGTCGCAGCCGCTTCAGGCCGTGGCCGAGGCGCTGGCCGAGCTGGACGCCCACGCGGCGCTGGCGGAGTGGGCGGAAGAGGTCGGGGCGGTGCGCCCCTCGGTCGACGACAGCCTGAGCTTCGACGTGTCGGGCGGCCGTCACCCGGTGGTCGAGGCGGCGGTGAAGGCGGCGGGCGACCCCTATACGCCCAACGACTGTCGTCTGGACGGATCGGGCGGCGGGGCCTCGCGCCTGTCCATCGTCACCGGCCCGAACATGGCCGGCAAGTCGACCTTCCTGCGCCAGAACGCCCTGCTGGTGGTGCTGGCCCAGGCGGGCGCCTTCGTCCCGGCCCGGGCCATGCGGCTGGGCGTGGTCGACCGGCTGTTTTCCCGCGTCGGCGCGGGAGACGATCTGGCCCGCGGGCGTTCCACCTTCATGATGGAGATGGTCGAGACGGCGGCGATCCTGACCCAGGCCACCGATCGCTCGTTCGTGGTCCTGGACGAGATCGGCCGGGGGACGGCCACCTATGACGGCCTGGCCATCGCCTGGGCCACGGCCGAGGCCCTGCACGAACGCAACCGCGCCCGCACCCTGTTCGCGACCCACTATCACGAACTGGCGGCCCTGGAGACGCGGCTCGCCCACGTCTGCAATCTGTCGATGCGGGCGAAGGAGTGGAACGGCGAACTGGTCTTCCTGCACGAGGCCGCGCCGGGGGCCGCCGACCGCTCCTATGGCGTTCAGGTGGCGAAGCTGGCCGGCGTGCCGGGCCCGGTGGTCGCGCGCGCCCGGGAGGTTCTGGACCGGCTGGAAGGTGAAAAGACCGCCGGCGCCAATCTGACCGATCTGCCGCTGTTCGCGGTCCAGGAACCGGTCGTCGCCGAACCCGTGCGCGCCTCGGTGGTCGAGGACGCCCTGATGGGGATCGAACCGGACGAGCTCAGCCCGCGGGAAGCGCTGGAGGCCCTTTATCGTCTGAAGGGGCTTTCGAAGGGCGCGGCGGGCCGTTGAGCGAGGGCCTGGACGCACGACTGTCGGAGGTCGCCGGGACGCCGGACGTCCGCCGGGCCGTGGCGGCGATCCTCCGCGACGCCTGGGAAGCGGGACGGGCGAAGGCGGCGCGTCGACTGGAGGCCGGCGGCGACGGCGTCGAGGTGGCCCGGCTCTATTCCGACGCGGCGGACGACATGCTGACCGCCCTCTGGCGGTTCACGACGGAGGTCCTGTACCCGGCCCCCAACCCGACCGAAGCCGAGCGTCTCAGCCTGATCGCCGTCGGGGGCTACGGCCGCGGCGTGCTGGCGCCTTTCTCGGATCTGGACCTCCTGTTCCTGCGCCCGTGGAAGTCGATCCCGCGTTCGGAGCAGGTCATCGAATTCATGCTCTATGTGCTCTGGGATCTCGGGGTGAAGGTCGGACAGGCGGCCCGCTCGGTGGATGAGTCCCTGGCCCTGGCGAAGACCGACATGACGGTGCGGACGGCCCTTCTGGAGGCGCGGCCGCTGGCGGGGGACGGGATGCTCGCCGATGATTTCATCACCCGGTTCCGGGCCTTCGTCCTGAAGGCGGATCCCCGTCCCTTCATCGCCGCCAAGCTGGAGGAACGCGACCTCCGGCACCAGAAAACCGGGGCGGTGCGCTACCGGGTCGAACCGAACGTCAAGGACGGCAAGGGGGGGCTGCGGGACCTCAACACGCTGTTCTGGATCGCCCGCTCCCTGGCGCCCGACAGTCCCCTGGGCGCGCGGGTGATGGACGACCTTCTGACATCGCGTGAACGGCGGACATTCGAGGAGTCCTTTGACTTCCTGTGGCGGACGCGGGCGCATCTGCATCTGATCAAGGGGCGGGCCGAGGAAAAGCTGACCTTCGATCTCCAGCCGGAGGTGGCGCGCCGGATGGGGTGGCAGGGACGTGGCGATGAACCGGCCGTCGAACGGTTCATGCGCCGGTATTTCCTGGTCGCCCGTGATGTCGGCGCCCTGACCCGCGCCCTCTCGGCCAAGCTTGAGGCGCGACATCAGAAGCGGACCATGAGTTTGTCCCGCCTGATCCCGGGCCGACGGCGGAACCTCGGCGTCGAGGGGTTTGTGGAGGTGGCCGGCCGCCTTTCGGTGACCGGGCTGGAGGTGTTCGCTGCGGACCCGGCGAAGCTGCTGACCCTGTTCCGGATCGCGGACGAGCATGATCTGGACCTGCACCCGGACGCCTTTTCGGCGGTGACGCGGTCCCTGTCCCTCGTCACGCCCTCGCTGCGTCGCGATCCGGACGCGACGCGGGCCTTTCTCGACATCCTGACGGGGCAGCGCCCCTATCGCGTCCTGACCCTGATGAACGAGACCGGGCTTTTCGGCCGGTTCCTGCCCGAATGGGGCCGGATCATCGGCCAGACCCAGTTCAACATGTACCATGCCTTCACGGTGGACGAGCACACCCTGCAGGCCATCGGCATCATCAACGACATCTGGCGCGGCAAGCTGGGGGCCGAACATCCGACGGCGACCGAGATCGTGCACCGGATCGACGATTTCGAGGCCCTGATGCTGGCCATGCTCCTGCATGACGTCGGCAAGGGCGGCGACCGGGGTCAGCTCGAGGATGGGGCCATCGCCGCGCGCCGGGCCTGTGACCGCCTGGGCATCGATCCCCGCCGGACAGAGTTCGTGGTCTGGCTGGTCCGCAATCACCTGGTCCTGTCCGACTACGCCCAGAAGCGGGATGTTTCGGATCCGGCCACGGTGCGGGCCTTCGCCCGGCTGGTCGGGGATCCGGAGCGGCTCCGCACCCTGCTGGTGCTCACGGTCGCCGACATCCGGGCGGTCGGACCGGGGGTCTGGAACGGCTGGAAGGGCCAGCTGATGCGCGATCTCTACCAGCGCACCGAGGCGGTCTTCCGGGGCGAGGACGTGACCCGGGCCGATCCACTGGCGGATTATCCCGAGCTGGTCGCCCGCGCCGCGCGATCCGGCGCCGCCGCCAGTCTCGTGACGGATCGAGCCGACGACGAGGGCAATGAGCCGGTCGCCGCCGCCCGCATCGCGGTCGCCGCCGCGGACCGCCCGGGCCTGTTCGCCGATCTCGCGGCGGCGCTGTCGGCGCGGGGCGCGGACGTGGTCGGGGCCCGGGTGGCGACGGCGGCTGACGGGACGGCCCTGGATGTGTTCGAGCTGCAGGACGGTTCCGGGGCGCCGTACGGCCAGGCCGAGCCGCGTCGCCTGACCCGTCTGGTGACGGCATTGGAGGCGGCGGCGCGGGGCAAGCGCGTCGGCGCGCCGCCCGAGCCCTCCCCCAGCCCCCGCCGCGCGGCTTTCGATGTGCGGCCGGTGGTGCTGATCGATCTCGACGAGAGCCCGGACGCCGCCGTGATCGAACTGTCGGGCGCGGATCGCCCGGGGCTGCTGGCGGAGTTGTCGCGGGTGCTGGCCGATCACGGCCTGTCCATCCGGTCGGCGCATATCGCCGGTTTCGGCGAGCGGGCGGTGGACAGCTTCTATGTCACGGACGACAGGGGCCTGCGGCCGAAGGCCGGACCGGCGCTCGACGCGCTCCGGCAGGCGCTGGAGGCGGTGCTCGACCGCCGCGATTCGACCGTGCGACCGGTTTCGGCTCCGGTCCGCGCCAGCCTCCGCGACGTCTCCGAGTTCGGCCGCAAACGGCCCGTATCGCCCCGGCCTGAAGCGCGCTAAGGCGTCTCTTCCGGCCCTTCAGAGTTCCCCATGAGCCTCGCCCGAAACACCCTGGTGCAAGCGACCCTGACCCTGGGGAGCCGTGTTCTGGGGTTTGCCCGCGACCTGGCCCTGTCGGCGCGGTTCGGTCAGGGCCCCATGATGGATGTCTGGGCGACCTGCCTGATGCTGCCCAATCTGTTCCGGCGGTTGTTCGCCGAGGGGGCGTTCGCCCAGGCCTTCGTCCCCGTCTACGGCGGGGTGAAGGCGCGGGACGGCGATGCGGCGGCCGCTGTGACGGCGTCCGAGGCCCTGAGCTTCATGTTCGCCGTGGTCGCCGGCTTCTGCATCCTGCTGCAGGTCCTGATGCCCTGGATCATGCCCTGGTTGCTGTCGGCCTGGCGCGATGATCCGGAGGTGATGCGCGCGGCCGTTCTCGCGACCCAGCTGGCCATGCCCTATCTGGCCTGCATGACCATCGCCTCCCTGCTGTCGGGGGTGCTCAACACCGGCGGACGGTTCGCCCTGTCGGCCGGTGTTCCGGTCTTCCTCAATATCTGCACCCTCATCCCGTTGATGGCCCCCAGTGTCCTGCCGATCGGGCAGGAAACGACCCTGCTCGCGGCGGCGACGGCGGTGACTGTGTCTGGCGTGATCCAGGCCGGGCTGCTGTGGTGGGGCGTGCGCCGGCTCGGCGTCCGCCTGAAGCTGGGCCTGCCGCGCCTGACGCCCAATGTGAAGAAGGCGCTGGCCCTGGCCGTGCCTGGTGCCCTCGCGGGCGGGGCGATGCAGATCAACTCGGTCGTCAGCCAGGTCCTGACCGGAACGGACGAGGGCGCCCGCTCGGTGCTCTACAACGCGGACCGCCTCTACCAGCTGCCGCTCGGGCTGGTGGGCGTCGCCATCGGCCTGGCCCTGGTGCCGCGCCTCACCCGCGCCTTCGTTCAGGGAGACGAGGAGGGCGGCCGCAAGACGCTCGACGACGGCATCAACCTGGCGATGGCCTTCACCCTGCCGGCGGCGGTGGCCCTGTTCGTCATCCCCTTCTTCATTATCGACGCCACCGTGACCCGCGGCGCCTTCACGAGCGCCGATGCGGCCCGGACAGCCGACGTGCTGCGCCAGTTCGCCTGGGGCGTGCCGGCCTTTGTCCTGGCCAAGGTCCTGACGCCGCCCTTCTTCGCCCGCGAGGACACCCGCCGCCCGATGATCTTTGCTGTTTCGGCGGTGGTCTTCACCCTCGTGGTCGGCTCGGCGCTGTTCTTCTGGCTGTCGGCCGGGGGGCATGACGGCGTGCTCGGCCTGGCGGTGGCGACCAGTCTGTCCGCCTGGCTGAATGTGGCCCTGCTGGGCGGAACCCTGGTGCGTGAGAAGGCCTGGAGGGCGTCGACCGCCTTCGTTTCCCGTTTCTCCCGCGTCCTGCTGGCCAGCGGCGTCATGGCCGCCGCCCTTCTGGCGGCCGGGATCGGCTACGACGCCCTGAGCCGGGTGTTTCTGGCGAAGGAGGTCGCGGTTCTGGTGGTCTGTGGCGTGGGCGCTGCCCTTTACGGCGCGTGTCTTCTGGCTTTCAGGGCGGTCAGCCTGTCCGAGTTGAAGGCCGTCCTCCGCCGCGAGCCGGGCGGGTCGGTCTCCTCCGGTCTGGACTGACCGGCGGCGAGACGATAAGCGCGAGGGCATGATGATTTCGGGACCGCTTCCTGCCGGGCGTCGATGGCGCCGCTGACCCGCACCAGCACCCTGCCGCGCGCACGCGTGCGCGCCTGATCCAGACTTCTCCCGAGTACCCGACCATGACCGATACCGTCCCGGCTCAATACACCGGCCCGCGCCGCATCCTGTCCGGCATCCAGGCCTCCGGCGCCCTGCATCTGGGCAACTATCTCGGCGCGCTGAAACGCTTCACCCAGCTGCAGGACACGGGCGCGCCCTGCTTCCTGTTCGTCGCCGACCTGCACGCCATCACCGTCTGGCAGGATCCCGCCCTGCTGACCGCCCAGACCCGCGAGATCGCCGCCGCCTATCTGGCCTCCGGCCTTGATCCGGCCAAATCGGTGATCTTCCCGCAGTCGGCGGTGCGCGCGCATACCGAGCTGGCGTGGATGTTCAACTGCGTCGCCCGCCTCGGCTGGCTCGACCGGATGACCCAGTTCAAGGAAAAGACCGGCAAGCACAAGGAGCGGGCCTCGGTCGGCCTCTACACCTATCCGGTGCTGCAGGCCGCGGACATCCTGCTCTACAAGGCTACCGAGGTGCCGACCGGCGAGGACCAGAAGCAACACCTCGAGCTGACCCGCGACATCGCCGCCAAGTTCAACAACGACTTCAACGTCCCCGGCTTCTTCCCCCTGCCGGAACCCCTGACCCAGGGCCCGGCGCCGCGCGTGATGAGCCTCCGGGACGGGGCGGCCAAGATGTCCAAGTCCGATCCGTCGGACGCCTCGCGCATCAATCTGATCGATGACGCCGACACCATCGTCGCCAAGATCCGCAAGGCCAAGACCGATCCCGAGGCCCTGCCGGAAACGGTCGAGGGTCTGGACGGCCGCGCCGAGGCGAAGAACCTCGTGACCATCTACGCCGCGCTGGCCGACGAGACCCGCGAGCAGGTCCTGGCCGAATGGGGCGGCAAGGGCTTCGGCGCCTTCAAGCCCGCCCTGGCCGAGCTGGCCGTGGCCTCCCTCGCCCCGGTCACCGCCGAGATGCGCCGCCTGATGGCCGACACCGGCGAGATCGACAAGGTTCTGAAGGACGGGGCCGAGCGCGCCGCGGAGATCGCCGATCCGGTGGTCGATGAGGTCAAGACGATCATCGGCTTCTGGCGGGGCTGAGCCGGCCCGACGCGGCCGACCCCGGGGAAGGATCATGTCGTCGAACCATCCTCTCGACCGTGCGGTCTGGAACGCCCTGCGCAGCCGTCAGGCCCCTCTGGCGATCCGTGAAGGCGGGGTGGTCCGGTTTGATCCGGCCTACGCCACCTTCGCCGCCGCCGGACCCGATGCGCGCCCGGAAGACTGGGCCGCCCTGGCGGCCGCGACCGGACGCGTGGCCCTGTTCGAGGCGAACGCCGCGGCGCCGGAGGGTCTGGCCGAGGTGGACCGGATCGACTGCCTCCAGATGGTGGCGACCCGCCTTTCGGCGGGCGGCAAGACGGTCGAGTTCGAGGCCCTGGCCGACGCCGACGGACCGGAGATGCTGGCGCTGGCGACCCTGACCCAGCCCGGTCCCTTCTTCTCGAAGACCCACCGCCTGGGGTCGTTCATCGGCATCCGGCGCGAGGGCGCGCTGGTGGCCATGGCGGGGGAACGGCTCACCCTCGACGGCTTCACCGAGATCAGCGGCGTCTGCACCCACCCGGACCACCGCGGTCACGGCTATGCGGGCGTCCTGATGCGGGCGGTGGGGCAGAGCATCCTGGATCGGGGGGATGCGGTCTTTCTGCACGCCCGCATCGGCCACACGGCCACCATCGCCTTCTATGAGGCGCTCGGCTTCCGGCCGCGGATCACGCCCAGCTACGTCGTGATGGACGTCGCCTAGGACACCCGGTCCAGACGGGCGACGAAGAAACCGTCGACCCCGCCCTTCTCCGTCCACATCGACGGCAGGATGCGGAGCCAGCCTTCGGGGGTCAGGGCCTCGTCCGGGGCGCCGAGGTCCGCCGGAACGGCCGGGGCGGTGCGGAAGGCCGGGTTCCGGCGCAGGAAGGCGATGATCTGGGTTTCGCCCTCTTCCCGCTCCATGGAGCAGACGCAGTAGACCAGACGTCCGCCCGGTTTCACCCGTTCGGCGGCGGTGTCCAGCAGGCGGTGCTGCACATCGGCCAGCTTGGCGACGTCGGCGGGCCTGGTGGCGCGCAGGACTTCCGGATTGCGGCGGAAGGTGCCGGTGGCGGTGCAGGGCGCGTCCAGCAGGACGGCGTCGAAGGTCCGATCGTCTTCCCAGTCGTCGGCCGGGACGGCGACGACCTCGGCCGACAGCCCGGTGCGGGCCAGATTGGCGTGCAGGCGTTTGAGGCGGGTCTCCGACCGGTCCAGCGCCACCACCCCGGCGCCCGAGGCGGCCAGCTGCAGCGTCTTGCCGCCCGGCGCGGCGCACAGGTCAATGATGGACTCGCCCGCCTTCGGGGCCAGCAGGCGGGCCGGAATCGCGGCGGCCGCGTCCTGGACCCACCAGAAGCCGTCCTCGAAACCGGGCCAGCTCGCCACGTCGCCGCGGCGACCGGTGCGCACGGTCCCGCCCGGCAGCACCTCGCCGTCGACGGCGAGGGCCAGCGCGGCGGCGTCCGCTCCGGGCTTGAGGCTCAGGTCGGTCGGCGGCTCCTCGCGCGCGGCGAGGGCCAGGGCGATCAGCCCCGGCTCGCCCCAGGTCGCCTTCCAGCGGGCGGCGATCCAGTCGGGCAGGTTGCTCTCGGCCGTGGTCAGCCCGGGGCCATCGCGGCCCACGCCCCGCAGCACGGCGTTGACCAGGTTCTTGTACGGCCGGGTCTTGGGGTCCCGTTCGGCCAGCTTCACGGCGGTGGAGACGGCGGCGAAGGCCGGGGTCTCCAGCACCAGGGTCTGGGCCAGGGCGATGCGCAGAATGGTGCGGACGGCCAGGGGCGGGGCCTTGTTCAGGCGACGATCCAGGATCTGGTCGATCTCGCCCAGGCGACGCAGGGCCGCCATGGCGACGGCGCGGGCGAAGGCGCGATCGGCGGGCGGCAGGGCGGCGACCTCGCGGAAGGTCAGCGCCGAGTCCAGGCCGCCCCGGCCCTCGAGCGCGGCGTTCAGCAGCACGCCGGCGGCCACACGCGCCTCGACGCCGATGTCGGCGCTTTCATCCCGCGGAGCCTCGGCCCGCGGCGGACGCGGCCCGCGGGCTTTCTCGGCCATGCGGCGACCCCGGGCGGCGGAGTTGCGGCCCGCGCCGTTGCGGGCGGTCAAACCGACACCTGGGTGCCGAGCTCGACCACGCGGCCGGGCGGAATGTGGAAGAAGTCGGTCGGATTGGCGGCGTTGCGCATCAGGAAGATGAACAGCCGGTCCTGCCACAGCGGCATGCCTTCGGTGGCGGACGGCACGACGGAGCGACGGCCCAGGAAGAAGCTGGTCGACATGATGTCGAACTTCAGCCCCTGCTTGCGGCACACGCCCAGCGCCTTGGGCACATTGGGCTGCTCCATGAAGCCGTAGGAGATGACCAGCTTCTTGAAGTCGTCCGAGATCGGCTCGATCGAGACCCGATTGGCCGGATCGACGCGGGGCCGGTCGGTGGTGCGCACCGTCAGGATGACGTTCTTCTCGTGCAGCACCTTGTTGTGCTTGAGATTGTGCATCAGGGCGACCGGGGCGATGTCCGGGTCGCTGGTCAGGAAGATGGCGGTGCCCGGAGCGCGGTGCGGCGGACGCGCGCGCAGCATCTCGATCAGGTCGACCAGCGGCAGGCTGTCCTTGCGGGTCTTGGCCGACAGGATCTGGGTGCCGCGCACCCAGGTCAGCATAAGCAGCAGCAGGCCGCCGCCCATCACCAGCGGGAACCAGGCGCCCTGCGGGATTTTCAGCATGTTCGAGGTCAGGAAGACCAGATCCAGCGCCACCAGCGGGCTGACCACCAGCAGGGACAGGGACAGGCGCCATTTCCACAGCTTGCGGACGATGAACCACGCCAGCAGGCTGTCGACGAACATCGAACCGGTCACGGCGATGCCGTAGGCCGCCGCCAGGGCCGTGGAGGTCTGGAAGGTGACCAGCAGCACCAGCACGCCCACCATCAGCAGCATGTTGACCGAGGGGACGAAGATCTGGCCGGCCTGGCTCTCGGAGGTGTTCAGGATCTGGATCCGCGGCAGCAGGCCCAGCTGGACCGCCTGCTGGGTCACGGAGAAGGCGCCGGTGATCACTGCCTGGGAGGCGATGACGGTGGCCACAGTGGCCATGATCAGGACCGGCCAGTAGGCCATTTCCGGGACCATCATCCAGAACGGGTTCTCGGCCGCCGCGCGGTTGTCCAGCACGAAGGCGCCCTGACCCAGATAGTTCAGCGTCAGGCAGGGCAGGACGAACCAGAGCCAGCCCTGACGGATCGGCGACTTTCCGAAATGCCCCATGTCCGCATAGAGCGCCTCGGCGCCGGTGACGGCCAGGAAGACGCTGCCGAGGATGACGAAGCCCAGGAAGCCGTTCGAGATCAGGAACATCACCCCGTAGTGCGGCGACAGGGCGCGCAGGATCGAGAGATCGTCGAAGATGTGCCACAGGCCGAGGGCGGCGAGGATCAGGAACCACACCGCCGTCAGCGGGCCGAAGAAACGGGCCACGCTGGCGGTGCCGCGCGACTGGATCAGGAACAGGGCGATCAGGATGCCGGCGGCGATCGGCACGACCAGGCTGTCCAGCCGACCGGACAGGCCCGGCGCGTCCCTCAGGCCCTCGACGGCCGACAGGACCGAAACCGCGGGCGTGATGACGCCGTCGCCGTAGAACAGGGCGGCGCCGCAGATGCCGAGAATGAAGATCAGCGCCGAACGTCGTCCGACCGCGCGCTGGGCCAGGGCCATCAGGGCCAGGGTGCCGCCCTCGCCCTTGTTGTCCGCCCGCATCAGGAAGACGACATACTTCAGCGTGACGACCAGGATCAGCGCCCAGAAAACCAGGGACACCACGCCCAGCACGGCCAGTTCCTCGGCCCCGCCGCTGCGGCTGTGATGCAGCGCCTCGCGCATCGCGTAGAGCGGGCTGGTGCCGATATCGCCGAACACCACGCCGATGGCGCCGATGATCAGGCCGAACTTTCCGGCCTGTCCGACGGCATGGCCATGGCCATGCCCGTCCGCTCCGGGAGCGGATGGAGTCTGTCCGTTGGTCTGATCGCCGGCGGCGCTCGCGCCGTCTTCACCTTGGGGAGAGGCCCCGACCATGAAGTTCCTCCGGGGCTCCGCTCTGCGCGGCCCCTTCAAAAGCCGCGAGCCTTTAGGCCCTTTCAACGGGGGTTTCAATCGTGCTGCAGGTGCGAAGGTTGCGTGCGTTTGTGAAACGCGTCCGGAATGCTTATTCTTGGGGTTGAAAAGAGCACCCATGTCCGACAGCCAACGATTCCCCGTCGCCGCCCATTCCCTGGCCTATCTGGCTCACAAGGGCGCCTACTCGCCGGCCGACGCCGCGCCGAGCGCGGTCCTGGCTGCCTCGGTGCCGACCAACCCCGTCGTGGTGCGTCGTGTGACCGCCCTGCTGGCCAAGGCGGGACTGATCGCGACCCGCCCCGGCGCGTCCGGCGGCGCGTGGCTGCTGCGGCGTCCGGAGGACATCCGCCTCGATGAGGTGCTGAAGGCCGTCAACGGTTGCGCCCACATCGGCTCGACCCCGGCGGGCGCTCGCGGCTGCCCGATCAGCGAGCATATTCCCCGTCAGGTGGCCAAGGCCCTGACCGCCGCCGACGAGGCGGCGACGGCGGCCCTGTCCAAGATCACCATCGCCGACCTGCTGGCCGAAAATCCGGCCTCGCTGGCGGGCTTCGCCCTGCACAAGTCCTGCCCCGTCGCCGCCTGAGCCGCGCGTGAACCCCGGACACCGTCGTACAGCCCTGATCACCGGCGCATCGGCGGGCATCGGCGCCGCCCTGGCGCGGGTCTACGCCGGCGAGGGCTGGGACCTGATCCTGACCGCCCGCCGCGAGGCGCCTCTTGAGGCGCTGGCTGAAGAGCTCCGCCGGATGGGTTGCGCCGTCACCGTGCTGACCGCCGATCTGGCGGACCCCGCCGCGCCGCGCGCCCTGTACGACGCCATCCTCGAGCGCGGCCTGATGGTTGACGCCCTGATCAACAATGCCGGCTTCAGCCGGACCGAGGGCTTCCTGCAGACCGATCCGGCCGATCATGCGGCCATGATCCGGGTGATGCTCAGCGCGCCGGTCGAACTGGCCCGTCTGTTTGCGCCGCACATGGTTGCGCGCAGCTATGGCCGGATCATCAATGTGGCCTCGCTGGCGGGGCGGATGCCCGCCACCGGCGGCGACACCCTGTACGGCCCGATCAAGAGCTTCCTGATCAAGGCCTCGCAGGGGCTGTATCTGGAGCTGAAGGATACGGGGGTGCACGTCACCGCCCTGTGCCCCGGCTACACCCTGACCGAGTTCCACGACGTCAACGGCACCCGCGAGGAGGTCTCGTCCGCCTATCCCGCCTGGATGTGGCAGACCGCCGAGCACGTCGCCCGCGTCGGCTATGACGCCGTCGAGGCCAACCGGCCGCAGGTCACGCCGGGGATCATGAACAACCTGCTGGCCGGTCTGGCCAAACACCTGCCCGACCGCATCGCCCTGAACATGGTCGGCGGCCACGCGAAGCGGCTGCAGCGGATCTAGGCGCCGGAAAGCAAAAGGGCCCGGCTCGAAGACCGAACCCTTTGGGCGCCAAACAAAAAGGCCCGGTCCGAAGACCGAGCCTTTTGCTGTTCCAAACTGGAGCGGGCGAGGCGATTCGAACGCCCGACCCTCACCTTGGCAAGGTGATGCTCTACCCCTGAGCTACGCCCGCGCTTCAGTTGGAGGCGGGCGTATAGCGGACGGTTTCGACATCCCGCAAGCCCCTTTTTGAAAAAACTGCGCTCAAGCAGCGAGCGACCGCGTCGCGAGCGTTAGCGCCCTCAACGAGGCGCCATCCGGATCGCGCCGTCCAGGCGGATGCATTCGCCGTTGATGTAGACGTTGCGGGCCAGCTCCAGCACCAGCGAGGCGTAGTCGGCGGGCGTGCCCAGACGGCTGGGGAAGGGGATGGCGGCGGCCAGGGCGTCCTGGATCTTCTGGTCCATGCCCGCCATCATCGGCGTCCACATGATGCCGGGCAGGATGGTGTTGCAGCGAACGCCTTCCTGGGCGAGGTCGCGGGCGATGGGCAGGGTCATGGCGTAGACGCCGCCCTTGGACGCCGAATAGGCCGCCTGGCCGATCTGGCCGTCCTGCGCCGCCACCGAGGCGGTGTTGACGATCAGGCCGCGCTCGCCGTCTTCCATCCGGTCCAGCGTCACCATGCCCGCCGCCGACTGGCTGAGGACGCGGAAGGTGCCGAACAGGTTCACGCGGACGGTGCGCTCGAAGGCCGCCATGTCGTGGGCGCGGATCTCGCCGGTGTCCTTCTTGCGGCTGACGGTCTTCTGGCCGGTGGCGATGCCGGCGCAGTTGACCGTCAGACGCTCCTGGCCGTGGGCGGCGCGGGCCTTGGCGAAGGCGGCGGCGACGCTCTCGTCGTCGGTCACGTCCACCTTGCAGAAGACGCCGCCGATCTCTTTCGCGATCTCCTCGCCCTTTTCCTCGTTGAGGTCGAACAGGGCGACCTTGGCGCCGGTGGCGGCGATGGCGCGGGCGGCGCCTGCACCGAGGCCCGAGGCCCCGCCGGTGACCACCGCGGCGATGCTGCTGTCGAGTTTCATGTCCTGAGCCCCTATCTGTTGTTCTGAACCGAGTATGTCGCGGGGGATTTAGCCGCCATGACCACCAATGCCAAACCTGCCGCCGGGGCAGCCAACCCCGAAAATGCGCTGGACCCCTCCCACGCTCTCGTTCCGGCCGTGCAGAAGGTGAACGAGGCGCGGGTCCGGCGCGGCTTCTGGCCCAAGATCCGGCGGACGGCGGCGCGGATCCCCTTCGCCGATCAGGTGCTGTCGGTCTGGTACGCCGCGCGCGACCCGGAGACCCCGCCTGCGGCCAAGGGGATCATGCTGGGCGCTCTGGCCTATTTCGTCCTGCCGACGGACGCCATTCCCGACATCTTCGCCGTGATCGGCTTTACCGATGACGCCGCCGTCTTCGCGGCCCTGCTGGCCACCTTGGGGGCCAACATCAAGGCGCGGCACCGGGAACTGGCCCGGACCGCGCTGGATCATCTGAAGGCGGAGGACTGAGCGGCGCTCAGTCCTCGATGGTCACCACCACCTTGCCCATCACCGAGCGGTCGCCCAGCGCCTGGATGGCCTCGTGGGCGCGTTCCAGCGGGAGGGTGCGGCTGATGCGCGGCCTGATCTTGCCCTCGCTCCAGAACCGGAACAGGTCGGCCATATTGGCGACGTGGCCGGCCGGGTCGCGGGCGACGGCGGCGCCCCAGAAGACGCCGATCACCGACACCGACTTGAGCAGGGTCAGGTTCAGCGGCAGGGACGGGATGCCCGCCGGGAAGCCGACCACCAGATAGCGGCCGTTCCAGTCCATGGCGCGCAGGGCCGGCTCGCAGTAGTCGCCGCCGACGCCGTCATAGACCACATCCGGACCGTCCCGGCCCGAGGCCAGCTTCAGTTCACCCGACAGCTCCTTCTGGGCCGCCTTGTCCATCTTGCCCGAGGGATAGATCAGGCCGTTGTCGGCCCCGGCGTCGAGGGCGAACTGGACCTTGTCGTTGGTCGAGGCGGCGGCGATGACGTGCGCGCCCATGGCCTTGCCCAGCTCGACGGCGGCGACGCCGACCCCGCCCGCGGCGCCCAGCACCAACAGGCTCTCGCCGGCCTTCAGCTGCGCCCGGTCCTTCAGGGCGTAGTAGGAGGTGCCGTAGGTCATCACCAGCGAGGCGGCGGTGGGGAAGTCCATGTCGTCGGGGATCTTGATCACCGAGGCGGCGGGTACGGCCAGCCGCTCCACCATGCCGCCCCAGCCGGGCACGGCGATGACCCGGTCGCCCTTCAGCAGGCCCTTCACGCCCTCGCCGACCGCCTCGATGACGCCGGCGACCTCACCGCCCGGCGAGAAGGGCCGCTGCGGCCTGAACTGGTATTTGTCCTCGATGATCAGGGTGTCGGGGAAGTTGACCCCGATGGCCTTCACCTCGATCACCACCTCGCCCTTCTGCGGGCGGGGGTCCAGAACCTCCTCGACGACCAGGGTTTCGGGGCCGCCGGGGGCTTTCGACAGAACAGCGCGCATGGTGGGTCCTTTTGGGATCGGTGCGCTCGCCCCCGTGGCGCTCGCCTTCCCGGAACGCTAAGCAGCGGCACGCCCGTTGAAAAGAGGCGATCAGGAGACGAACGGAATGACGGCCCTCATCCTTCACGGCGGCGCGGGCGCTCGGCGCGAGCGCAACTATGACGCCGAGGTCGTGCACATGCGAGAGGTGGTCGAGGCCATGAAGGCCCGGCTCGACGCGGGCGAGAGCGCGCTGGACGTCGCCGTGGCGGCGGTGGTGATGCTGGAGGACTCGGGCCTCTATGTCGCCGGGCGCGGGGCCTCGCCCAATCTGGCCGGGGCCTATGAGCTGGACGCCAGCCTCATGGACGGGGCGACGAAACGGGCGGGCGCCGTGGCGGCCCTGCAGGGCTTCCGCAATCCGGTGGTGGCCGCGCGGGCGGTGATGGACAAGACCCCGCACGTCATGCTGGCGGGCGAGGGCGCGGCCCTGTTCGCGCTGGATCAGGGGCTGGAGCCGATCGCCGATGAGGAGGCCTGGTTCACCCGCGCGGGCAAGGGCGAGGACAACCATCCGCCGGGCACGCTGAGCCACGGCACGGTCGGCTGCTGCGTGCTGGACGCCGAGGGCCGTCTGGCCGCCGCCACCTCGACCGCCGGGGTGTTCGGCAAGCTGCCCGGGCGCGTCGGCGACACCCCCATCCCCGCCGCCGGGACCTGGGCCGACAGCCATGTCGCCGCCTCCGGGACCGGGCAGGGCGAGTATTTCATCCGGGTCGCCGCGACGGCCCAGACCGCCTGGCGGGTGGCCGCGGGTCAACCGTTGAGCGCGGCCGCGCAGGCCGTCATCGACGAGATCGGCGCCATGGGCGGCGACGGCGGCCTGATCGCCCTTGATCGCGACGGCAATATCGCCGCCCCCTTCAACAGCCAGGGTATGAAGCGGGCTTGGCTGACCCCGGCCGGAGAGATCGGGGTCGAGGTGTTCGGGCGGTGACCGACTATTTTACCCGGGTATAAACGGTCTCGCGCAAAAACACCGTCCAGACCGTCCAGATTGTCTATCGCCCCCGGCTTCATCACGGCCGGCACTGTCGCATGCCGGTGCGTCAGAAACGGACGCGTCGGACGGCCGCGCGCGGAGGGCCGGCTCGCCGGGTGACGTGACGGCGCCTGTTCCGCAGACGACACAGACCGGGATCGGATCGGGCGCTCGTGTTGCGGCGCCGGGTCTTATGTGGGAAAGCCCGCGCGCGGTTTTGACGGGCCGGTGGCCGGTTTGATCGCGACTGGATCAAGGACGCCCCCGCCATGCTCGAAGCCTACCGCTCCCACGTCGCCGAACGCGCCGCGCTCGGCATTCCGCCGCTGCCGCTGTCGGCCGAACAGACCGCGGACCTGATCGAGCTGATCAAGGCGCCGCCGGCCGGCGAGTCGGAGCAGGAACTGCTGGATCTGCTGACTCACCGCGTGCCGCCCGGCGTGGACGACGCCGCCAAGGTCAAGGCGTCCTTCCTGTCGGCCGTGGCGCATGGCGATTTCGCCGTTCCGTCGCTGTCGCGGGAGCGCGCGACGGAGCTGCTGGGCACCATGGTCGGCGGCTATAACGTCAAGCCGCTGATCGACCTGCTGACCGATGCGACGGTGGGCGCCGTCGCCGCCGAGGGTCTGAAGAAGACCCTGCTGATGTTCGACTTCTTCCATGACGTCGCCGAACTGGCCAAGGGCGGCAACGCCAACGCCCAGGCGGTGATCCAGTCCTGGGCCGACGCTGAATGGTTCACCTCGCGCGACAAGGTCGCCGAGAAGATCACCGTCACCGTCTTCAAGGTGACCGGCGAGACCAACACCGACGACCTGTCGCCGGCGCCTGACGCCTGGTCGCGCCCGGACATTCCGCTGCACTATCTGGCCATGCTGAAGAACGCGCGCCCGGGCATCACGCCGGAGCAGGACGGCGTGCGCGGTCCGATGCAGTTCATCGAGGACCTGAAGGCCAGGGGCCATCTGGTCGCCTATGTCGGCGACGTGGTCGGCACCGGCTCGTCGCGCAAGTCGGCGACCAACAGCGTGATCTGGGCCACCGGCGAGGACATCCCCTTCGTGCCCAACAAGCGCTTCGGCGGCGTGACCCTGGGCGGCAAGATCGCCCCGATCTTCTTCAACACCCAGGAAGACTCCGGCGCCCTGCCGATCGAGGTCGACGTCTCGAACCTGAACATGGGCGATGTCATCGACATCTATCCCTATGCCGGGAAGATCGAGAAGGACGGGCAGACCGTCGCCGGCTTCGAGCTGAAGTCGCAGGTCCTGCTGGACGAGGTGCAGGCCGGCGGCCGCATCAACCTGATCATCGGCCGTTCGCTGACCGCCCGCGCCCGTGAGGCCCTGGGCCTGCCGGCCTCGAACGCCTTCCGCCTGCCGGTCACCCCGGAAGACAGCGGCAAGGGCTACACCCTGGCCCAGAAGATGGTCGGCCGCGCCTGCGGCCTGCCGGAAGGCCAGGGCATCCGTCCGGGCACCTATTGCGAGCCCCGGATGACCACGGTCGGCTCGCAGGACACCACCGGCCCGATGACCCGCGACGAGCTGAAGGATCTGGCCTGCCTCGGCTTCTCGGCCGACATGGTCATGCAGTCCTTCTGCCACACCGCCGCCTATCCGAAGCCTGTCGACGTCAAGACGCACCGCGAACTGCCTGCCTTCATCTCGAACCGTGGCGGCGTGGCCCTGCGTCCGGGCGACGGCGTGATCCACTCGTGGCTGAACCGCCTGCTGCTGCCGGACACCGTCGGCACCGGCGGCGACAGCCACACCCGCTTCCCGATCGGGATTTCGTTCCCGGCCGGCTCGGGTCTGGTGGCCTTCGGGGCCGCCACCGGCGTCATGCCGCTGGACATGCCGGAATCGATCCTGGTCCGCTTCAAGGGCGAGCTGCAGCCGGGCATCACCCTGCGCGACCTGGTCCACGCCATCCCCTACTACGCCATCAAGGCCGGGCTGCTGACGGTGGCCAAGGCCGGCAAGATCAACGCCTTCTCGGGCCGTATCCTCGAGATCGAGGGCCTGCCTGACCTGAAGGTCGAACAGGCGTTTGAACTGACCGACGCCTCGGCCGAGCGTTCGGCGGCGGGCTGCACCGTCAAGCTGAACAAGGCGCCGATCATCGAGTACATGACCTCGAACATCGTGCTCATGAAGAACATGATCGCCGACGGTTACGCCGACGCCCGCACCCTGCAGCGCCGGATCGACGCCATGGAGGCCTGGCTGGCCGCCCCGACCCTGCTCGAGGCCGACGCCGACGCTGAATACGCCCATGTCATCGAGATCGATCTGGCCGAGGTGACCGAGCCGGTCCTGTGCGCCCCGAACGACCCCGACGACGCGCGCCTGCTGTCCGAGGTTCAGGAGACCCCGATCGACGAGGTCTTCATCGGCTCGTGCATGACCAACATCGGCCACTTCCGCGCGGCCTCGCTGCTGCTGAAGGGCAAGAAGGACATCCCGACCCGCCTTTGGGTCGCCCCGCCGACCAAGATGGACGCCTCGGAACTGACGAAGGAGGGTCATTACTCGACCCTCGGCGGCGCCGGCGCCCGCATGGAGATGCCGGGCTGTTCGCTGTGCATGGGCAACCAGGCCCAGGTGAAGGAAGGCGCGACCGTGGTCTCGACCTCGACCCGCAACTTCCCCAACCGTCTGGGCAAGGGCTCGAACGTCTATCTGGCCTCGGCCGAACTGGCGGCCGTGGCTTCCAAGCTGGGCCGCATCCCGACCGTGGCCGAGTACATGACCGAGATGGGCGTCATCGACGCCGACCGCGCCGAGGTCTACCGCTACATGAATTTCGACCAGATCCCCGAATACGCGGATCGCGTCGCCGCCGAGTAGGGGCGGGGCTCAGTCGGGAACGACAGGGGGCCGGCGGAGCGATCCGCCGGCCCTTTCTGTTGGCGGAGCCGGGTGTCGGGCTTCAAGACCCCCTTCACCGCTTCGCGGTCCCCCTCCCCACGGAGCGGGGAGAAGACGGTCCGGATACGAAAAAGGCCGGCGGAGCGATCCGCCGGCCTTTCCATTTCAACGCCTGAAGCCGCGCCTTATTCGGCCGCTTCACCGCCGGCCAGGTTGCGCAGGACGTAGGGCATGACGCCGCCGGCGCGCAGGTATTCCAGCTCGGTCTGGTTGTCGATGCGGCAGCGGACCGGGAAGCGGGCCATCTTGCCGTCCGACGGACGGAACAGCTCGACCCACAGGTCCTGACGCGGCTTCAGCTTGCCGATGTTGGCGTCGGTCAGGCCGCGGATGGTGACGATCTCCTCGCCGGTCAGGCCCAGCTTGTGCCAGCCGTCCTGCTTGAACTGCAGCGGCACGACGCCCATGCCGACCAGGTTCGAGCGGTGGATGCGCTCGAAGCTCTCGGCGATGACAGCGCGGACGCCCAGCAGGTTGGTGCCCTTGGCGGCCCAGTCACGCGACGAACCGGTGCCGTATTCCTTGCCGGCGAAGACGACCAGCGGACGGCCTTCCGACTGGTAGCGCATGGCCGCGTCATAGATCGACATGACGTCGCCCGACGGGAAGTGTTTGGTGACGCCGCCCTCGATCTCCGGGGTGATCTTGTTGCGGATGCGGATGTTGGCGAAGGTGCCGCGCATCATGACTTCGTGGTGGCCGCGGCGGGCGCCGTAGCTGTTGAAGTCCAGGGCGTCGACGCCGTGGTTGGTCAGCCACTGACCGGCGGGCGAGGTCTTCTTGATCGAGCCGGCCGGCGAGATGTGGTCGGTGGTGATCGAGTCGCCGAAGATGGCCAGCACGCGGCCCTCGACGATGTCCTGGACCGGCTTCGGCTCCATGGACAGGCCTTCGAAATACGGCGGGTTGGCGACGTAGGTCGAGCTGTCGTCCCAGGTGTAGGTCTGGCCGCCCGAGACCTGGATCGCCTGCCAGTGCTTGTCGCCCTTGAAGACGTCCTTGTAGCGCTTGGCGAACATGGCCGGGGTCACCGACTTGCGCTGGATGTCGGCGACTTCCTGCGCGGTCGGCCAGACGTCCTTCAGGAAGACGTCATTGCCCTTCTTGTCCTGGCCGATCGGGTCCTTGGTGATGTCGATGCGCATCGAACCGGCCAGGGCGTAGGCGACGACCAGCGGCGGCGAGGCCAGGTAGTTGGCCTGGACGTCCGGGTTCACGCGGCCCTCGAAGTTGCGGTTGCCCGACAGGACCGAGGTGGCGACGATGCCGTTCTCGTTGATGGCCTTCGAGATCGCCGGATCCAGCGGGCCCGAGTTGCCGATGCAGGTGGTGCAGCCGTAGCCCACCAGGTTGAAGCCGATGGCGTCCAGGTCCTTCTGCAGGCCGGCGTCGGTCAGATAGTCGGTGACGACCTGCGAGCCGGGGGCCAGCGAGGTCTTGACCCAGGGCTTGGGCTTCAGGCCCAGCGCATGCGCCTTGCGGGCCACCAGACCGGCGGCGATCAGGACCGACGGGTTGGAGGTGTTGGTGCAGGAGGTGATGGCGGCGATCACGACGTCGCCGTCGCCGACCGAGAATTTCTCACCCTCGACATCGGCGCGCGGGGCGTCGGCGGCGCGGGCGAAGGTCCCGGTCAGGTGGCCTTCGAACTCGGGGGCGGCGGTGGTCAGTTCAACGCGGTCCTGCGGACGCTTCGGACCGGCCAGCGACGGCACGACCGAGGCCAGGTCCAGCTCCAGGGTGTCGGTGAAGACCGGATCTTCCGAGGTTTCGTCGATCCACAGGCCCTGGGCCTTGGCGTAGGCCTCGACCAAGGCGACGCGCGCCTTGTCCCGGCCGGTGGCGGCCAGGAAGTCGATGGTCGCCTGCGAGACCGGGAAGAAGCCGCAGGTGGCGCCGTATTCCGGGGCCATGTTGGCGATGGTCGCCTGGTCTTCCAGGGTCAGGCCGGTCAGGGCGTCGCCGAAGAATTCGACGAATTTGCCGACCACGCCCTTCTTGCGCAGCATCTGGGTGACGGTGAGCACCAGGTCGGTGGCGGTCGCGCCTTCCGGCAGCTTGCCGGTCAGCTTGAAGCCGATCACTTCGGGGATCAGCATCGGGATCGGCTGGCCCAGCATGGCGGCTTCAGCCTCGATGCCGCCGACGCCCCAGCCCAGAACGGCCAGGCCGTTGATCATGGTGGTGTGGCTGTCGGTGCCGACCACGGTGTCCGGATAGGCGACGGTCTTCTTGCCCTCCTCCAGCGTCCAGACGGTCTGGGCCAGGTTTTCCAGGTTCACCTGGTGGCAGATGCCGGTGCCCGGGGGCACGACGCGGAAATTGTTGAAGGCCGACGAGCCCCAGCGCAGGAAGTTGTAGCGCTCGATGTTGCGCTCGTACTCGCGCTCGACGTTCTGGTTGAAGGCCTTGGCGGTGCCGAAATGGTCGACCATCACCGAGTGGTCGATGACCAGATCGACCGGGACCAGCGGGTTGATCTTGGTGGCGTCGGCGCCGAGCTTGGCCATGGCGTCACGCATGGCGGCCAGGTCGACAACGGCCGGAACGCCGGTGAAGTCCTGCATCAGCACGCGGGCCGGGCGGAAGGCGATCTCGTGCTCGACCGAGCCCTTGTTCTCGATCCAGGCGGCGACGGCCTTGAGGTCGGCCTCGGTCACCGAGACGCCGTCCTCGTTGCGCAGCAGGTTCTCCAGCAGCACCTTCATCGAGCGCGGCAGGCGGGAAATCCCGGCCAGACCGGCTTCCTCGGCGGCGGGAAGGCTGTAATAGGCGTATTTCTTGCGCCCGACGGAGAGGTCCTGGCGGGTCTTGAGGCTGTCAATCGACGGCATGGAGAGTTTTCCTCTGGTCAAAGCCGCCCGACAATCCGGTTGCACGTTCGCGCGATCGACGGCGGGACTCACAGGGTCCCGACGCGCGCGGCGGACGCCTGCTGCGGCGTCCGGGGATATAGCGAGGGTTCCCGTCCCCGTCCATGAATCCATGACGTCGGCAGGGGCATTGATAGCGGCTCGCAACTGGGGGGCGGGCCAATGATCGTCGTCGAAGGTCTGGCCCTTTCCCGCGGCGAGCGGGTTCTGTTCAGAAATCTATCATTTTCCGTAGCTTCCGGTGAAGCTGTGGCCCTGACCGGCGCCAATGGCGCCGGCAAGACCAGCCTGTTGCGGGCGCTCGCGGGCTTTCTGCGACCGGACGCCGGCGGCGTCGCCTTCGCCGACGTCGAGGCGGACGAGGCGCGGACGAAACACCTGCACTGGCTCGGTCATCAGGACGGGCTGAAGGGCGCCCGCCGGGCGCGCGAGGAGCTGGCCTTCCAGGGCCGCTGGCTGGGCGCGACCGCCGACGGGATCGCCGCCGCGGTCGATGTGCTGGCGCTGGAGCCCCTGCTGGATCTCGAGGTGCGCAAGCTGTCGGCGGGACAGAGGCGACGGCTGGCCTTTGCGCGCCTGATCGCCGTCCAGCGTCCGATCTGGCTGCTGGACGAGCCGCTCAGTCCGCTCGACGCCCGCTGGCGCGGGGCCCTGGGCCTGCTGATGCAGGCGCATCTGGACCGGGGCGGCTGCATCCTGGCCGCGGTCCATGATCCGCTGCCGGTCGCGGCCCGGGCGCTGGATCTGGGAGCGGGACGATGAAGCCGCTGCTGACCCTCTGGCGTCGGGAGCTGTCGCTGGCCTGGGCGGGCGGCGGCGGGCCCTTGCTGGCCTGCGGTTTCTTCCTGTGCCTGACGGTGCTGGTGCCTCTGGCCTCGGGCAGCGATCCGGCGGCGTTGAGACCGATCGCGGGCGGCGTCGCCTGGGTGGCGCTGGCGGTGTCCTCGATCCTGTCGCTGGAACGGCTGTTCGAACGGGATTTCGAGGACGGGACCCTGGACCTGCTGGCGCTCGGCCCCGCGCCGCTGGAGCTGACGGTGCTCGCCAAGGCCAAGGCGCAATGGCTGGCGGTCGGCGGGCCTCTGGCGGTGGCCGCGCCGGTGGCGGCGATCACCCTGGGGTTGCCGGTCTCGCTGGCGCCGCTGGCCATCCTGGCGGCGCTGATCGGCGGGCTCGGCTTCGCCCTGACCGGCGCCCTGGGCGCAGCCCTGTCGCTGGGGTCGAAGCGCGGCGGCCTGCTGATCGCCGTGGTCGTCCTGCCCCTGTTCATCCCCCCCGTCGTCTTCGGCTCGGGCGCGCTGGAGCGGGCGGCGAACGGCCAGTCGCCGGCGCCGGCCCTGGCCTTCCTGGTCGCCTATGTGCTGTTCGCGGCCGTGGTCACGCCTCTGGCCGGGGCGGCCGCCATCCGGAACGCCCAGGGCTGACCGGCGGGGCTCAGGCCTTCTTGACGAACTCGGTGCGCAGGACGAGGCCGCGCACCTTCTCGACATTGGCCTCGATCTCGTCGGGATCGCCGGTCAGGCGGATGTTCTTGACCATGGTGCCGCGCTTCAGCGTCACGCCGCCCGAGCCCTTGACCTTCAGGTCCTTGATCAGCGTCACGCTGTCGCCGTCGCTCAGGATGTTGCCGTTGGAATCCCGGGTCACGTCGTCGGTCATGGTCGGTCCTCGATCTGTGGGGGATGCTCTGGCACGCCGACCGGTCAAGCTTCAAGCCGCGGGGTGCGATTTGGCCGCGAAACCCCGAGTAGCGCGCCGTGCGATCAGGGATTAAAGAGCGCCGATCATGTTCGGCCTCGCCAATCCCGACCGGTTCGCCCGCTTCACCCGTCCGCTCGTGCCGGTGTTGTGGGTGGCCGCCGCCGTCCTGCTGCTGGCGGGAAGCTGGTTCAGCTTCGTCGCGCCGGAGGATTACCAGCAGGGCGACACCGTGCGGATCATGTTCGTCCACGTTCCGGCGGCGTCGGTCGGGCTGATGATCTACGGCGCGCTGGGGGTTTCGAGCTTCTTCGCCCTCGTCTTCCGCCACCCGCTGGCCGACGCCGCCGCCCGCGCCGCCGCCCTGCCGGGCGCGGCCTACACCCTTCTCGCGCTGGTCACCGGCAGCCTGTGGGGCAAGCCGATGTGGGGGAGCTGGTGGGAATGGGGCGACGCCCGGCTGATGTCGGTTCTGGTGCTGTTCCTCTTCTACCTCGGCTACATGGCGCTGCGCGCCTCGATTGATGACGAGCAGAAGGCCGCCCGCGCCGCCGCCGTCCTGGGTCTGGTGGGCCTGATCAACCTGCCGATCGTGAAATTCTCGGTGGACTGGTGGAACACCCTGCACCAGCCCGCGTCGCTGATACGGGCGGACGGCCCCTCCATGCCGCCGGTCTTCCTGACGCCGTTGCTGACCATGATGGCGGCCTATCTTGTCCTGTTTCTCGCCCTGTGGCTGACCGCCATCCGGACGGAAATCGTGCGGCGGCGGGTTGTGGCGATCCGCGCCCGCCGGGCGCTGGAGGCCTGATCATGCTCGACTTGAACATGGGTGAGTACGCCGCCTACGTCTGGCCCGCCTGGGGCCTCAGCGCCCTGGTGCTGGCCGGTCTGGCTGCGCGCGCCCTGGTCGCCGCCCGGCGCTGGAAGGCCGAGCTGGCGCAGTTGGAAGGCGATCGGCCGCAAGGCGCGGCGGGGCGGGAACAATGAGCCGCTGGTTCGCGATCGTGCCGCTGGTGGTGCTGGTCGCCCTGTCGGCCCTGTTCATCGGCTGGTCCCTGAAACGGGATCCGGAGATCAAGCCCGAGGCCCTCGTCGGACAGTCTGTGCCGGAAACCGTCCTGCCGATCCTGACCGGGACAGAGGCCGGACCGGGCAATGTGGACCTGAAGACGGCGGGCGTCGGTCGGCCGATGCTGATCAACGTCTTCGCCAGCTGGTGCGCGCCCTGCCGCGCCGAGCACCCGAAGCTGATGGCGCTGAAGGCGCGCGGCGTCGCGGTCGTCGGCGTGGCGTGGAAGGATGATCCGGTCGCCACGCGGGCCTTCCTCGACGAGCTCGGCGATCCCTTCTCCATGGTGCTGGTGGACCGCGAGGGCCGGGCCGGGCTGGATCTAGGCATTACCGGCGCGCCCGAGACCTTCGCCGTGGATGCCCAGGGGCGGGTGGTCGCGAAATTCGCCGGACCGCTTCTGGAAGACGCCGAGATCGAACGTCTGGTGGCGGCGATGCAGGCCCCGCCGCGTCCGCTGCCGACCGCCACGCGCCGCTGACCGGCGGCTTCGCGGCGCTGAAAGCCCCGCCCCCGGGGCGTTAACCCATTTCCGATGGTTTTCATTAACCCTGTCGGCATGAGCGCGATTCGCCCGCCCGTCCCGTCGCCCCTGTTCCCGTCGCAGACGCCCCCGTCTCCGGCGTCGACGTCGCGATCGGCCTTCTTCCAGGCTGCGCTGGCGGCGGCGTCGCCCGCGGTCGCCGCAGCGGCCCCGGCGCCTGCACCGACCGTTCGTCCGGACAGTCCGGCGCGCTCGGTCCCCCCCCGCGCGCCCGCGGACGGTGAAGGACAAAGGCTTCAGCGGCCGGGCAGCCTGCTCGACATCCGGGTCTGAACCGGGCGAACACGCCCGCCTCACGCGAAAATGACCGGCGCGCGCCGGTTCTGCGTGATTAAGATGGCCCCATGCGCACCCGGGGGTGGATATTTTCGGTCGCGGTCGGCCTGACCGCGCTGCTTGCGGCGGCCTCGACGGCCCAGCCGTCGGCGACGCGCGCGCGGCACCGGTCGGCGCCGGTGGAGCCGGTGGTGGTCGAGCTGTTCACGGCCCAGGGCTGCGCCGGCTGCCCGGAGGCCAACGCCAGGCTCGAGACGGTCGCGGCGGAGCCCGGCGTCATCGCCCTGACCTACGCCGTGGATTACTGGGACTATCTGGGCTGGGCGGACACCTTCGCCCGTCCGGAGTTCGCCCAGCGTCAACGCGACTACCGACGCGCCCTGCGCATCCGCAACGTGTCCACGCCCCAGGTGGTCATCGACGGCCGTCGGCAGGCCGCCGCCAACGCCGAAGCGATCCAGGTCGCCATCGACGAGGAGGCCGCCCGCCGGGTCTTTCCGCCGGAAATCGAGTTCCGCGAGACGGGCGATCGGGTCGGCGTCGGTTCCGGACGGGCCCCGACCGGCGGGGCGGACGTGGTGGCCGTGTTCTATACCCCGGGGCCCCAGACGGTGGAGATCGGCGGCGGCGACAATCGCGGCCAGAAGGTCCGCCACATGAATGTGGTGCGATCGGTCCGGGTGCTGGGGCCGTGGAGCGGGCGCCCGGTGCTCTATGCCCTTCCCGACCAGGCCGAGCCCGACCAGGCCGTGGCCGTTCTGCTTCAGTCACGGGATGACCGTCGCATCTTGGGCGCGGCGGTGCTGGACGCGCGCTGAGCCCGGCGACCGCGCCGTCAGTTTTGGTCAGTATCCCTGTTCTCCGGCAAACTTTCACAGTGCATGATCGGCTCCGGCGCGTCGGGGCGTCGTCGCCTGTGGAGGCGCGCATGATCGGTTCGGGATCCGGGATCAGGGGGATGGCGCTCGCCGCCCTTCTTGTCGTCGCGCCCGGCATGGCGGCTTTCGCGCCGGACCCGGATGCCGGCGTGACGCCGGAAGCGCGAGGCGTGGCCCAGGCGGTCACGGCGGCGGAACTCGCCGCCTGGGGGCGCGAACGCGGGGACGCCGGCGCGCTGATCATGGCGGCCCGCCTTCTGTCGGAAGTGCCGGTGCGGCAGGGCGAGGGGCCCGAGCCGATCCTGACGCCCGGGCGCTTGCTGGATGAGGCGGCGGCCCTGTCGGCGGGCAACCAGCCGATCATCGACGCCATCGACAGGTTGCGGGAGCCGATGACCCGGGGCGTTCGCTCGTCCCCCTTCGGCGCCGGCCCGGTGTTCACCGTCAAACAGCTGAGGGCGCGGGAAAGCTGGACCTTCGATGTCGATGCACGGGCCGGTGAGGTCCTGAGGGTCGCCGCCATCGGCGACGGCGACACCGACATCGGCCTGAGCATCCGGGACCAGAACGGCGCGACCATGTGCCGGGACGGGTTCGGTGACCACTACCCCGTGTGCACCGTCTCCTCCCGGGCGGGCGGCAAGATGCGGGTGGCGGTCTCGAACCGGGGCGACGTCCGCACCAGCATCCAGCTTCTGAGCAACTGATGAGGGGCGGGCGGGGGCTGTGGGTCGTGGCCCTGGCCGTCCTCGGCCTGCTGACCGGCGCCCGCGCGGCTCCCGTCCGGACGGATACGCCCGAGACCCTGCGGGCGGAGGCTTTCGAGGCGGCGCAGTGGGCCATGGCCTCGGACGCCGCCGACGCCCTGGCCAAGGTGTCCGCCCGTTTCGCCCAGGGCGACGACGCCCTCGGCCGGCTCGCCGAGGAGCGCGAGGCCCTGATCGTTCGCCGCGACCGGCTGGAACGGGCGCTCGAGCGCCACTACGCCTCGACCGACCCCGCGGATCTGACGGCCCGCACCCGGGCCCAGGCCGACTGGGAGGCGGCGACGACCCGGCTGGCGGCGCTGGATGCGGAGATCGAGGCCCGGTTCCCGGCCTATTCGGATCTCACCAGTCCCCGCGCCCTGTCCATCGAGGAGACCCGGCGCATGTTGCGTCCGGACGAGGGGCTGTTGCTGGTGCTGGTCAATCCCGAGGCGACCTATGTCTGGGCGGTGACCCGGGAGCGGACCGCATGGGTGCGATCCGAGGCCCTGACCGAAGCGCGGCTTGCGACGGTCGTCGAACGGCTCCGCGCGTCCCTGGGCGCCACGGCCGCGCCCCGCGGCGATGACGTCGATCCCCTTGTCTTCGCCGGCCGGCAGCCGGTTCCCTTTGATCGGGGCGAGAGCTGGCGGCTCTATTCGGAACTCATCCTGCCGGTGGAGGAGACCTTCAAGGACAAGACCACCCTGATCACCGTCACGACGGGCGCCCTGGCGACCCTGCCCCTGTCGGTCCTGGTCACCGCTCCGCCGCAGGGACGGGATGCGGACCCGGACGCGCTGGCGGCGACGTCCTGGCTGGCGGATCGGTATGCCATGGCCGCGCTGCCGGCCGTATCCAGCCTGAGGTCGCTGCGCTGCTATCTGGTCGCCGACCCGGCGGCGCGCAGTGAGGGTTGTCCGCCCATGCCGGCCGGCGGGCCGCGAGAGCCCGGCCCGGCGCGCCCGCTTCAGCTGGCGGCCTTCGGCGCGCCCCTGCTGGCGGGCGCGCCCGGCGATCCGACCCGCGGCGCGGCGACGGCGGAGTCGGTCATGGCCGGTCAACTGGCGGACGTCCGCAAGCTGAAGGCCCTGCCCTATCTGCGGGGTTCGCGTCTGGAGCTGGAGACGCTGAAGGCCCGCTACCCGGACGCTGTGGTGAGGATCGGCGCCGAGGCCACCGAACGGGCGGTGCGGACGGCGGATGCGGACGCCCTGTCCCGGGCGCGCTTCGTGGTCTTCTCGACCCATGGCCTGACGGCCGGATCCGCGGCGGCCGAGCCGGGACTGGTCATGACGCCGCCCGAGGAGGCCACCGAAGCCGATGACGGCTATCTGAGCGCTTCGGAGGCCGCGCAGCTGAAGCTGAACGCCGAGTTCGTCGTCCTGTCGGCCTGCAACACCGCGGCGTCGGACGGGCGGCCGGGCGGGGAAGGGCTGTCGGGGCTGGCGCGGGCCTTCTTCTACGCCGGGGCGCGGTCGGTTCTGGTGTCCCACTGGGAGGTGTCGGACGCCGCGACGACGACCCTGATCACCGCCGCCTTCGCCGATCTGGACGGTCATGCGGTCAGCGATCCCGGGGTCCGCGCCCGGGCCCTGCAGGCCGGGCAGCGCGCGGTCCGGGCCGAGCGTCGCTGGGCCCATCCGGCCTATTGGGCCGCATTCACCCTGGTGGGGGAGCCGGGGTAGGCGAGGGTGTGGGGAGTAGGGTGTGGGGTGTCGGCGCCCGAAACACCCGACACCCCATACCTCACACCCTTCTTACGCCCCCGCCTTCTTCGCGAAGCTCCAGGCGCCGTCGGCCAGCGCCGGGACCTGGGCGGCCATGGACCGGGCCTGGGGCGAGGCGGCGGTGCCGTCGCGGACCCGCCCCGCGATGCCCTGACAGATGGCCGCCAGCCGGAACAGGTTGTAGGCGAACAGCCAGTCGAGGTTCGGCGGCGGCGGGGCTCCGGTCTTCTCCGAATAACGGACCACGACTTCTTCCACCGACGGAATGCCCAGGGCCTGCAGGTCCGCCCCGGCGAGGCCGTTGCGCATCGTCGCCGGAATGGCCCAGGCGATCAGCAGGTAGGAGAAGTCCGCCAGCGGATCGCCGAGGGTGGACAACTCCCAGTCCAGCACGGCCCGCACCTCGGCCCGGTCGGGGGCGAGGATCATGTTGTCGAGGCGGAAGTCGCCGTGGACGATCCGGGTCGGCCCCTCGGGCGGCAGGGTGGCGGGCAGGAAGTCGATCAGCCGGTCCATGGCCGGGATGGGGTCGATCTCGGACGCCCGGTACTGCTTGGTCCAGCGGCCGACCTGCCGTTCGAAATAGTTGCCCGGCTTGCCGTAGTCGCCCAGGCCGATGGCGGCGGGATCGAACCGGTGCAGGGCCGCCAGCGTATCGACCTGCGCGTCATAGACGGCGCGCCGCTCGGCGGGCTCCATACCCGGCAGTTTCAGGTCCCACAGGACCCGGCCCTCGACCTTGTCCATCACATAGAACATCGAGCCGATGACGGCGTCGTCGGTGCACAGGGCGTAAGGCTTGGCCACCGGATAGCCCTGCGCATGCAGGGCCGAAATGACGGTGAACTCCCGGTCCACGGCGTGGGCGCTGGGCAGCAGGGTCCCGGGCGGCTTGCGACGCAGAACATAGGTCCGGCCGGGCGTCGACAGCTCATAGGTCGGGTTGGACTGGCCGCCCTTGAACTGACGAACCGTCAGGGGACCCGCGTAACCCTCGACATTCGCCGCCAGCCAGGCGCCGAGGGACGCCTCATCAAGGGCGTAGCGGGGGTCGACCTCGCGGGTGCCGGAGAAGGTCGATTGGGCGTCTTCAGGGGGCGTCTGGGTCATTGCGCAGCGATGATGGCGGCCTTCACGGCGCCGCGCCAGCCTTTCAGCAGCCGCTCGCGTTCTTCGTCCGTCATCCGGGGCCGCCAGACGGCCGGAGCCTCGGCGGACGCTGCGTCAAGCGTGTCGATCAGGCCGCACCCGAGCGCCGCCAGTTTGGCCGCGCCCAGCGCGGTCATTTCCTGAAACGCCGGTCTCTCCACCGTGACATCGCAGATATCGGCGACGAACTGCATGGCGAAGGCGTTGGCGGTGACGCCGCCGTCGACCTTCAGCACCGACAGCCTCGGCGCCCCGTCCTTCTCGAGGGCGTCGAGCAGGTCGCGGGTCTGGTAGGCGAGGGATTCCAGCGCCGCCCGCACCATGTGGGCCGGGCCGCTGTCCCGGGTCAGGCCGACAATGGTTCCCCGCGCCTCCGGCTCCCACCAGGGCGCGCCCAGACCGGTGAAGCCCGGGACCAGATAGACCCCGCCGTTGTCCTTCAGCCCCTGCGCCATGGCCTCCGACTGGCGTGATTCCGAAATCACCTTCAGCCCGTCGCGCAGCCACTGGATCGCCGATCCGGCCGAGAAGATGGAGCCCTCCAGCGCATAGGCCGCCCTGCCCTGAGTCTCGTACCCCAGCGTGCCCAGCAGGCGGGTGGAGGACGGCACCGGCTCGGCCCCGACGTTGGCGACCAGAAACGCCCCGGTGCCGTAGGTGATCTTGGCGTCCCCGGCCTTGAGTGCGCCATGTCCCACAAGCGCGGCCTGCTGATCGCCCGCCGCGCCGTGGATCGGCAGGGCGGCGCCGAGCAGGGACGGCTCGCTCTCGCCGAGAAGATCGGCGCAGCCCCGGATGTCAGGAAGTCCCTCCATAGGGACATTGAACAACGCCGCCAGGTCAGGTCGCCATTGTCGGGTGCGCAGGTCCATCAGGGAGGTGCGCGAGGCGTTTGTGGCGTCTGTGACGTGGCTTTCCCCGCCTGTCAGTTTCCAGATCAGCCAGCTCTCGATGGTGCCCAGCCTGACCTCGCCCTTCCGCGCCCGTTCGCGCGAGCCCGGAACCTGGTCCAGCAGCCAGGCGAATTTCGAGGCCGAAAAATACGGATCGAGGATCAGACCTGTCGCGGCCTGCACCTCCGGCTCGTGCCCGGCAAAGGCCAGTTTCGCGGTGGCGGCGGCAGTGCGGCGATCCTGCCAGACGATGGCGCGATGCAGGGGCTCGCCCGTTGAGGCGTCCCACAGGACCGAGGTTTCGCGTTGGTTGGTGATGCCGATGGCGGCGAACCGCCCGACCCCGCCCGCCTTGCGCACAACCTCCCGGCAGGTCTGCAGGGTCGCGGCCCAGATCTCGGCGGCGTCATGCTCGACCCAGCCCGGGTGCGGGAAATGCTGTTCCAGCTCGATCTGGCTGACCGCCAGGGGGCGCAGGGCGCCGGTCTCTGTCCGCTCGAAGGCGATGGCCCGGGTCGAGGTGGTGCCCTGATCGATAGCGAGGATGAGGCTCTTCATGCGGGGAGGTTAGACATTCCTCCCCCGCAGGGGGAGGGGGACCATGCGAAGCATGGTGGAGGGGCGCCTGCCCCAGGCTGGGTCCCGTTCGGCCGCCGACAACCCGGTCCAGCCCGGAGCCGGCGCCCCTCCACCCTCCCTCGCCCTTCGGGCTCAGGACGGTCCCCCTCCCCCAAGGGGGGAGGAAACGCTAAACCCGTCCACCATGACCCACACAGCCTCCTTTGAAGGCGTCCGCGACGCCGCCCGTCAGCTTCTCGGCCATGCCGTCCGCACCCCCCTGATCGAAAGCCCGATGCTGAACGATCGGCTCGGCGGGCGGGTGCTGCTGAAGGCCGAAAACCTGCAGCAGGCGGGGGCCTTCAAATTCCGCGGCGCCTGGAACCGGATCAGTCGGCTGACCCCGGAGGAACTGACGCGCGGGGTGGTGGCCTATTCGTCGGGCAACCATGCCCAGGCGGTGGCCTGCGCGGCGAAGATGATGGGGACCAGCGCCATCATCGTCATGCCGGCCGACAGTCCGAAGGTGAAGGTCGAGGGGGTCATCGCCTTCGGCGGCGAGGTCCGCCTCTATGACCGCTACACCGAAAGCCGCGAGGCCATCGGCGAGGAGATCGCCCGCACGCGCGGCAGCGTTCTGGTCCGCCCGTTCGACGATCCCTTCGTGATTGAGGGCCAGGGCACGACCGGGCTGGAGATCGTGGAGCAGGCGGACGCCGTCGGGGCGACGATCGACCAGCTGCTGTGCGGGGCCTCGGGCGGCGGCCTGATCGCCGGCATCAACCTGTCCATGGGCGCGCTCCTGCCCGACGTCCCGGTCATCGGCATCGAGCCGCGCGACTACAACGACACCCAGCTGTCGATGGCGGCGGGCGAACGCCTGACCCACGCCCCGGCCCACGGCACCATCTGCGACGCCCTGATGACCGACCGCCCGGGCGAGCTGACCTTCCCGATCAACCGTCGACTGGCCCGGGTCGAGACCGTCTCGGACGCCGAGGTGGCCGAGGCGGTCCGCTACGCCTTCCGCGCGCTCAAGCTGGTGGTCGAGCCGGGCGGCGCGGTGTCGCTGGCGGCCCTGCTGGCGGGCAAGGTCGAGGCGAAGGGGCGGACCACGGCGGTGGTCCTGTCCGGCGGCAACGTCGACCCCACCCTGTTCGCCGAGATCATCGAGGGGCGGTTCGTGGGCAAATAAGGGTTTCGAGAGAAGACCCGCCCGGCTAGCGTGACGGCAAAACCGGAGGAAACCATGCCCAAACCGTCAGAACTGCAGTCGCTCATCGGGACCGAGATCGGCGTCTCGCGCTGGTTCCTGGTCGATCAGGCGAAGATCGACGCCTTCGCCGACACTACCGAGGACTGGCAGTTCATTCACGTGAACCCCGAGATGGCGAAGCAGACGCCGTTCGGCGGGACCATCGCGCACGGGTTCCTGACCCTCAGTCTCGCTTCGGCCATGTCCTATGACTGCGTGCCGCCGCTGGACGGGGTGGTGATGGGCGTCAACTACGGCTTCGACAAGCTGCGCTTCCTCGCCCCGGTGCCCGCCGGATCGAAGATCCGCGGCCGGTTCAAGCTGCTGTCCGCAGAGGACAAGGGCGGCGGCCGCTGGCTGATCAAGCACGAACTGACCGTCGAGATCGAAGGCGGCGACAAGCCCGCCCTGATCGCCGAATGGCTGGGCATGCAGATGGTGGGCGGCTAGTTCGCCCGGCGCGGGCGGACCTGCAGCCCGACAAGGCTCGCGACAAGGGAGGCGGCTGCTCCGGCGGCGAAGATGGCCGGCGGCATTCCGATGGTGCTGTAGGTCACGAAGGAGACACCGCCGCCCAGAAGCGTGGCGCCTGCGACCCAGATTTCTCGCCGGGGGACAACCGGAGCTGCGGCCGACGCGAGAACGCCGGTTATGAAAGCCGGTATGGCGCCTCCGAGATAGCCGATCAGGGCTCCTCCCAACGGAAGCTGAAGCCAGTCCCCGAGAGACATCGGCGAGGTTTGCTCAAATGCACTCCAGACGGCCACAACAGTTCCGCCGACAGGCGGACCGATAAGCACAAAAGCTCCGACGGTCGTCCAGAACGAGCCAGCCGGAGCGCTCATGGGCTTATCCCTCGCCCAGGCACCGCAGGGCGACCTCGAGGTTGCGCAGCCCGTCCTCGCCGGTAACGGCCGGGGTTTCGCCGGTGCGGATGGCGTGGGCGAAGGCTTCCAGCTCCTTCTTGAGCGGCTCGTTCGGCCAGCTCATGACGCCGCGCGTCGAGTAGCTGCCGTCCGGCTGCTGGCCGAAATATTCGGTGACCTGGCGGGTCATCAGGTCGGCGACCACGAACTTGCCCTTGGTGGCGACCTGCAGGGTGCGGGTCTTGTAGGGCGTGACCCAGTTGGTGGTGATGTGGGCGATGACCCCGTTCTCCAGCCGGAACTGGAGCAGGGCGGTGTCCTCGCGCTCGGCCTTGGTGCGGGCCAGCTGCGGCTGGACCTCGACGATCTCGCTGTCGGTCAGGTGGCGGATGATGTCGATGTCGTGGACCGCCAGATCGATTACGACGCCGACCTCGCCCATGCGCGGCGGGAAGGGGCCGACGCGGGTGATCTGGATGGAGATGACCTCCTCACCCGCGATGGCGCGCTTCACGGCGTCCACCGCCGGGTTGAAGCGTTCGACCTGGCCGACCATCAGCACCCGGCCGTTGGCCTTCGCCGCGTCGATCATGCGCTGGGCGTCGGCGACGGTGGCGGCGATGGGCTTTTCGACCAGGACGTGGACGCCCTTTTCGAGCAGGGCCACCGACAGGTCGGCGTGATAGCGGTTGGGCGTCGCGACCACGGCGGCGTCCAGACCGGCGGCGACGAAATCCTCGGCGGCGGTGAAGGCGGCGGCGTCGTACAGGCCGGCCACGCCCTCGGCGGTGGCGGCGTCGGGATCGAACACGGCCGACAGGCTGAAGTCGCGGATGTCCGACAGAACGCGGGCGTGGTTGCGGCCCATGACGCCGACGCCGGCGACGCCGATCTTGAGGGGGGTGGTGTTCGGCATCCGCTTATCCCTTGAACGAGGCCACGGCGGCGATGATGCGATCCTGGGTCGCTTCGTCCAGATCCGAATGCATCGGCAGGCTGAGGACCCGGTCCTTCAGCCGCTCGGTGACCGGCAGGCCGCCCGCGCCGCGCGGGAAGTGATTGTAGGCCGGCTGCAGGTGCATCGGCACCGGATAGTAGACGGCGGTCGGCACACCCTGTTCCTTCAGGTGGGCGATCAGGCCATCGCGGTTCTCGTGCTCGATCGTGTACTGGGCCCAGTTGGAGATGTTCCCCGCGGGCACGTCCGGCACGGCGGCGACGTGGGGGCGCAGGCCTTCGTTGTAGCGGGCGGCGATGCGGTTGCGCCACCCGATCTCCTCGCCGAAGACCTTCAGCTTCTCGATCAGGACGGCGGCCTGGATGGTGTCCAGACGGCTGTTCATGCCGATGCGCATGGCCAGATACTTCGGGTCGTGCTCGAAGGCGTCGGCCCCGGCGGTCAGGTCCTTGGCGACCACCTTCCCGTGGACACGGTAGGAGTCCATCTCCTGGGCCAGGTCGTCGTCATTGGTCAGCACCGCGCCGCCGTCGCCGTAGCAGCCCAGCGGCTTGGCCGGGAAGAAGCTGGTGGTGGTGACGTCGGCCCATTTGATCGGGTGCTCGCCGTTGATGGTGCAGCCGAAGCCCTGGGCCGAGTCCGAGATCAGCTTCAGGCCGTGTTTGTCGCAGATGGCCTTGATGGCCGGATAGTCGGCGGGCTGGCCGAACAGGTCGACGGCGATGACCACGCGCGGGGTCAGGCGCCCCTCGGCCTTGATGCCCTCGATGGCGCGCTCCAGCGCAGCGGGGTCCATGTTGTAGGTGACCGGATTGACGTCGACGAACACCGGCTCGGCATTGGTCCACGGTACGATCTCGGCGGTGGCGGTGAAGGTGAAGCTGGGTACGAAAACGGCGTCGCCCGCCCCCACGCCCCAGGCCATCAGCGGCAGGACGAGGGCGTCCGTGCCGTTGGCGCAGCCCAGCGCGTGCTTCGCCTGACCGAAGGCGGCCAGATCGGCCTCGAACTGACGCACCTGCGGGCCCATGACCCAGGCGCCGCCGACGACCGCTTCCTGAACGGCGGCCTCGATCTTTCCGGCGAGGCGGAGGCGTTGGGCCTGAAGGTCGATGAAGGCGATGGTCATGTCGGAACTCTCCGGTCGCGGACACGCGGGCATGGCGGCGCGGGGTGAACGCGCCGGTCTGGATGGGCGCTCCCTAACAAATCCCCCGGGTTCTCGCCAAATCCCGGCGGGTCACTTCGGGTGAGGGATTGCAACGAAACGTGATGGCGCCTATCCCGGGGCCATGTCGACCGGCCATCCCGCTGTGTTTCTCGACCGCGACGGCGTTCTGATCGAGGACACGGGCTATCCCCATCTCGAATCACAGCTGCGCATGATGCCCGGCGCCGGCGAGGCCGTGCGGCGGCTGAACCGGCTGGGGTATCTCTGCGTCATCGTCACCAACCAGTCCGGTGTGGCGCGCGGCCTGTTCTCCGAACAGCAGATGCACGCCTTCAATGACCTGATCGTTCGCAAGCTGGCCCTGGCCGGCGGGCGGATCGGCGCGGTCTATGCCTGCCCCTATCACTCCGAAGGCCGGGTGGAGGCCTATATCCATCCCGACCACCCCGACCGGAAACCCAACCCGGGCATGATCCTGCGGGCCGTCGCCGAACATCACATCGACCCGGCGAAGAGCTTCATGATCGGCGACCAGCCCTCCGATATGGAGGCGGCCCGACGGGCGGGCATCCCCGGCTTCCGGTTCGAGGGCGGCGATCTCGACGATTTCGTGCGCGAACTCCTCGGCCACTGAACCGCTTCTGACAGGATCGTCAGGGTTCGACCGGTGGGTTTTCCCTCCGCGATGAATTACGATCCACCCGCCTTCACCCGGAGACCGCATGAGCCAGACCTTCGTTGATCGCCGCTGGACCAGTGCGGACGGACTGAGCCTGTATGCGCGCGACTATGCGCCGGCGGGCGGACCGGCCAAGCTGCCGGTCGTCTGCATCCACGGCCTGACCCGCAATTCGAAGGATTTCGAGGTCATCGCCCCCCTGATCGCCCAGAGCGGCCGTCGGGTGCTGGCGATCGATGTGCGGGGACGCGGCCTGTCCGATGTCGCCCCGGACCCCATGACCTACCTGCCGGCGACCTATGCCCAGGACGTGCTGGCCCTGCTGCAGCAGACCGGCATCGAGCGCGCGGTCTTCGTCGGGACCTCTATGGGCGGGCTGATCACCATGGCCCTGGCGGCGATCCGCTCGAAGGTCATTGCCGCCGCCATCATCAACGACGTGGGGCCGGAGGTGGCCAGGGAAGGCTTGGCGCGGATCGCCGCCTATTCCGGTCAGCCGGTGGACACCCCGACCTGGGCCGACGCCGCCGCCTACGCCAGGCGGATCAACGAGGTCGCCTTCCCCCACTATACGGATGCCGACTGGGACGCCTTCGCCCGCCGCATCTTCCGCGAGGGGACTGAAGGGGCGCCGGTGCTGAACTACGACCCGGATATCTCGGTGCCGATCAAGGCGGCGGGGCCCAAGGCGCTGGTCCCGAACCTGTGGCCGATGTTCGGCCGGCTGACCCGCGGGCGTCAGGTGCTGCTGGTGCGAGGCCAGACGTCGGATCTGCTGAGCGAAGCGATCGCGACCAGGATGCGCAAGCGCGCCCCCAAGATGGACTTCGTCGAGGTGCCCGGCGTGGGCCACGCGCCGATGCTGGACGAGCCGGAAGCCAAAGCCGCGATCTTCCCGTTCCTGAACGAGGTGCCGTGATCGGCTGGCTGGCCCCGGTTCTCGCGGTCAGCGCATCTGTCTGCGGGTCGACGCCCTGAAGCGTAGCGGAAACCTGCCGCCATCGACCCCCGAGATATTCACCCTCGGATTTCGTCCATGGGGCGGCGGGATGTCGATCAACATCCTGGAGCTCTATTCGCGGCGATATCGGGAGGTGGACGGCCACACCTGACGCGTCGTGCCGATCATCCGGGTCCTGCTGCCGCTGGCGCCGGCTCTCCTTGTCCTGGTGTTTCTCGCGAACCGCTAGGGCACGTTCGTTTCCAGCTCGTCGATCCAGACCTTGGCCGTCGCGTCGGACGGAGCCCGCCAATCCCCACGGGGCGACAGAGAGCCGCCGGTGACCACCTTGGGCCCGTTCGGCACGGCCGAGCGCTTGAATTGGCTGGTCTGGAAGAAACGGTAGAGGAATTTCCGCAGCCATCCCTTGATGGTCGGCAGGTCGTATTCGACCTTTTCATCCTCCGGCGTGCCTTCGGGCCAGTGGCCGGTCGAGGCGTCCTTCCAGGCGTTGTGGGCGAGGAAGGCCACTTTGGACGGGCTCAGGCCGAAGCGGGTGATGTAGAACAGGAAGAAGTCGTTCAGCGCGTAGGGGCCCACGGTGGCCTCGGTCGACTGGATCTGGCCATCCTTCGCCGGGACCAGCTCGGGCGAGATTTCGGTGTCGAGGATGGCGTGCAGGACGCGCACGGTGTCGCCGTCATGCTCGCGCGCCGCGACCCAGCGGATCAGGTGCCGGATCAGGGTCTTCGCCACCCCGCCGTTGACGTTGTAGTGGCTCATATGGTCGCCGACGCCGTAGGTGGCCCAGCCCAGCGCCAGCTCCGACAGGTCGCCGGTGCCCAGCACGAGGCCGCCGTTCTGGTTGGCGAGGCGGAACAGGTAGTCGGTGCGCAGGCCCGCCTGCACATTCTCGAAGGTGATGTCGTGGACCGGCTCGCCGTTCGCATAGGGATGCTTGATGTCGGCCAGCATGCGCTCGGCGGCGGGACGGATGTCGATCTCGTCGCCCGTGACGCCCAGCGTCTTCATCAGCGCCCAGGCGTTCGACTTCGTCCCCTCGGAGGTGGCGAAGCCGGGCATTGTATAGGCGAGGATACCCGTGCGCGGCAGGCCCAGCCGGTCGAAGGCGCGGCAGGCGACCAGCAGGGCCTGGGTCGAATCCAGCCCGCCCGAAACCCCGATCACCAGCGTCTTTGAACCCGTGGCCCTGAGCCGCCGCATCAGGCCCTGGACCTGGATGTTGAAGGCTTCGTAGCAGTCCTGATCCAGCCGCGCGGGATCGTCCGGCACGAAGGGGAAGCGGTCGAGCGGGCGGATCAGGCCCGGGGAAGGGCCGGCCGGGGCGTCTTCGGCTTCGATGATCAGGCGGCCGAAGCGATCGTCCTCGCCGGTGCGGCGGTCCTCGTCGCGGGCGCAGTCGGCGAAGGTGCCGGTGCGTAGCCGCTCCAGCCCGATCCGCTCGACGTCGATATCGGCGATGGTGAGGTGGGACTCGGTCGAGAAGCGCGGGCCCTCGGCCAGTTTCGCGCCCAGCTCGTGGATCGTCGCCTGGCCGTCCCAGGCCAGGTCGGTGGTCGATTCCCCCCAGCCGGAGGCGGTGAAGACATAGGCCGCCTGCGCCCGCGCCGACTGGCCGGCCGACAGCAGGCCGCGCTCCTCGGACTTGCCGATGACGATGTTGGACGCCGACAGGTTCAGCAGGATGCGCGCGCCGGCCAGGGCGGCGCGGGTCGAGGGGGGAAGGGGCGCCCAGTAGTCCTCGCAGATTTCGACCGCGAAGGTGAAGCCAGGGCGGTCCTCGACCTCAATCACCACCCGAGGGCCGAACCATGCCCAGTTCGCGCCGATCTTCGCCGAGCCGCGCACCTCCCCGCCGGGGCTGAACCAGCGCTTTTCATAGTATTCGCGATAGTTGGGCAGATAGGTCTTGGGGATGACGGCGCGCGGGCGGCCTCCGGCCAGCACCACGGCGCAGTTGTAGAGGGCGTCGGTCTGGCGGACCGGCGCGCCGACGACGGCGATGACGCCGGCCTCACGGGCGGCGGCGGCGATCATGTCGACTGCCGCCTCAACCCCGTTCAGCAGGGCGTCCTGCATCAACAGATCGTCGACGGCGTAGCCGGTGACCGACAGCTCCGGGAAGACGATCAGGTCCACGCCCTGGGCGCCCGCCTGCTCGATCAGGGCGACATGCTCGCGGGCGTTGGCGGCGGGGTCGGCGGTGTGCACGACCGGGGTCGCGGCGGCGACGCGCACGAAGCCCTGGTTGCGGGGGGCGTGGAACGGTTCGGTCCGGGTCAAGGCGCGATCCTTCAGGGGTCTTTTGCTCATATAGAGCCAAAGGGCGGCTGCGGCTACGTTAGCCCGTGACCTGACGAACGCCGACCGCTAAACGGGGATCATGACCGATACGCCGAAAAAAGGCTGGTTCTCGCGCCTCACCGAAGGCCTGAGCCGCTCCTCGAAACAGATGACCGACCAGGTCGTCGCCACCTTCGTGAAGGAGCCGCTCAGCGACAAGGCGCTGGAGCAGCTGGAAGAGCACCTGCTGGAGAGCGATCTGGGCCCGGCGGCGACCGACCGGATCGTCGAACGCTTCCGCGAGCTGCGCTTCTCCGCGGGCGCCAATGAGCAGGAGGTCAAGGAGGCCCTGGCCGAGGCCGTGGCCGCCGAACTGATCAATCACGAGGCCCGTTACGAGCCGCTGGGTGGCGACAAGCCGTTCGTGACCCTGTTCGTCGGGGTCAACGGCTCGGGCAAGACCACGACCCTGGGCAAGATCGCGTCGGACCTGACGGCGCAGGGCGCCAAGGTCATGATCGTGGCCTGCGACACCTTCCGCGCCGCCGCCCGCGAACAGCTGAAGGTCTGGGCCGAGCGCGCGGGCGCGACCTTCGAGAGCCGTCGCGACGGCGCCGACGCCGCCGGTCTGGCCTTCGACGCCTACACCCGGGCCAAGGCCGAGGGCTTCGACGTCGTCCTGATCGACACCGCCGGGCGTCTGCAGAACAAGAGCCAGCTGATGGACGAACTGCTCAAGATCGTGCGCGTGCTGAAGAAGGTCGATCCGGAGGCCCCGCACGAGACCCTGCTGGTGCTGGACGCGACCGTCGGTCGCAATGCGCTGGAACAGGAAAAGATCTTCGGTCGGACGGCCTATGTGTCGGGCGTGGTGATGACCAAGCTGGACGGCACCGCGCGCGGCGGGGTGCTGGTGCCGGTCGCCCAGGCCTCGGACGCGCCGATCAAGCTGATCGGCGTCGGCGAGGGCGTCGAGGATCTGCAACCCTTCGACGCCCGGGCGTTTTCACGCTCGCTGGTCGGACTGGAGAACTGAGATGAGCGAAGCTGTCGAGCGTCGGGGCTCCAACATCCGTCAGGCCGTGGATTTCGGGGCGCTGATCGCCTTCCTGGCAGCCTACGCCTTCATGCGATTTGTTCTGAAGCAGGACAGCACCGCGGCCATGCTGCACTCGACCTGGGTGCTGGTCGGCGCCTCGGCCATCGCCCTCGCGGTCGGCTGGATCGTCGAGAAGCGGCTGGCGCCCCTGCCGCTGCTGACCGGCGGCTTCGCTCTTCTGTTCGGCGTGCTGACCCTGGTCTTCCACGATCCCAAGCTGCTGCAGATCAAGATCACCGTGCAGAACGCCCTGCTGGCCGCCGTGCTGCTGGGCTCGCTGCCGCTGGGCAAGTATCCGTTCAAATATCTGCTGGGCTCGGCGCTGAAGATCACCGACGCGGGCTGGCGCGGCCTGACCCTGCGCTACGGCCTGTATTTCGCAGCGGTGGCGGTGGTGAACGAGCTGGTCCGTAATCCGGCGGTGGTCGAGGCGGCCCTGCAGGCGCTGAACCGTCCGCCGGCGGATCCCTATGACGTCTGGATGGCCTTCCGCGGGGGGCTCTGGATGGCTTCGGCGGCGTTCGGCATCTGGCAGGTCTTCTTCATCATGAAGCACCTGATCAAGGACGAGGGCCAGACTGCTGAGCCGGTGTCTCCGGACACCGGTCTCTGACGCCTTGGGGATCGTCCGTCGTCAAACCGTAAAATGCGGCTGCTAGCTCTACCGAAGCAGCCGAGGGGATACGGTTCATGGTCAAGTCCGGAAACAAGCCGAAGCGTGGCGGCGCCCTTGCGGGCTCGCCCAGCCATCTGATTCATCGCGCCCTGCAGCTGGCGCTGGATGTCTATTCGGAAGAGATGGGTCCGGACGGTCTGACCCAGCGGCAGTTCGCCGTTCTGGAGGCGGTCAGCCACAAGGCGGGCCTGACCCAGACCGATCTGGTGCGCGCCACCGGCATCGACCGCTCGACCCTGGCGGATCTGGTCGCCCGCATGACCACCAAGGGCCTGCTGGATCGCGAGAAATCGACCCTGGACGCCCGGGCCAAGGCGGTGCGGCTGTCGCCCGCCGGCGAGGCCGCGCTGGAGGCGGCGCGGCCGCGGGTCGAGGCCGCCGACAAGCGGATCATGGGCCTGCTGCCCAAGGGCAAGCGCGACGTCTTCCTGGACCTGCTGGGCGAGCTGGCCGGCGAGGCCGACGCCGCCCCGCTGAAGGCCAAGGCGGAAGCCAAGGCCGCCAAGAAGGCCGCCCGCGAGGTCAAGAAGGCTGAAAAGGCCGCCCGCAAGGCCGAGAAGGCGGACAAACCCGCCAAGGCCCCGAAGGCTGAAAAGCCGGCCAAGGTGAAGAAGGACAAGGTGGCGGAGCCGGCGTAAGCCGCGAGCTCGGCGCCTGGGGCTGCCGGCGACGGAGCCCGGCCACTAATCACTTCCCCGGCGCGGAAGAGGGGCAGTGGGCTCCATCGCCGATGGAGCCCGGCCTCATCAGTCCATCAGCTGCTGCGCCAGATAGACGTAGTGGCGGGCCCAGCGGCGGGCGTTGGCGACCGGGTCGGCGTCGTTGGAGTGACCGCCCGCCGTTTCCTCATAATAGAGGTGGTCGTAGCCCAGATCGCCCAGACGGGCCGCGAACTTGCGGGCATGGCCTGGGTGGACGCGGTCGTCGCGGGTGTTGGTGGTGATGTAGACGCGGGGATAGTGCGCGCCCGGACGAAGCTGCTGATAGGCCGAATAGCGGGCGATCCAGGCGGCCTCCTCGGGGATGCGCGGGTCACCGTATTCGCCGATCCACGAGGCCCCGGCGGGAAGCTCGTGATAGCGGAGCATGTCGATCAGCGGGCTTTCGATGACCGCCGCGTTGAACAGCTCCGGATGCTGGGTGATCGAGACTGAGGTCAGGACGCCGCCGTTCGACCGGCCGTAGATGCCCAGACGGCGCGGGGTGGTGATGCCGCGCGCCTCCAGATCACGGGCGACCGCCGCGAAGTCGTCGAAGGCCAGCTGGCGGTTCTCATTCAGTACCGCCTGGTGCCATTGCGGCCCGAACTCGCCGCCGCCCCGGATGTTGGCCTGCACGAAGACGCCGCCGTTCTCGAGCCACAGCTTGCCCATCTCGGGCTTGTAGGCGGGCGGGAACGAGACCTGGAAACCGCCGTAGCCGAACAGGATGGTCGGCGCCGGGCCGTTCTGGTTGCGCGGGCGGGTGACGAAATAGGGGATCTTGGTGCCGTCCGAGGACGTGGCCTCGAACTGTTCGGTGACATGGGTCGAGGCGTCGAACTTGGCCGGGGCCTGACGCAGCTCAGTCAGGACGGTGTTGCCGGGCGACAGGAGGCTCAGCGTCGGCGGGGCGAGGAAGCCCTGGCTCGAGACGAAGACACGACCCGATCCCCGGGATGTATCGCCCAGCGACACTGCCTGATTGGCCGGTACGGTGATCTCGGTCGCGTCCCAGGCATAGGTGCGATGGGTCAGGCGCAACAGTTTGCCGACGACGTTGTCGGTGATCCCCACGACCAGCTGATCTTCGAAGACGGCGACGTCCTGAAGCGACTGACGCTCGGTGGGACGGAAAACGACATTCTGGAGATGATCCGCTGAGACGGCTGCTGGGCCGCTCGGTCGGTCTTCAAGTGATCGCAACGGGATCGAGAAGAGGGCCCCCGGGGCGACGGTTTCATCTTGCCACCGGAAGGCCTCGTCGTTCGAGAAGATCAGCCGATCTCCCTGCACGCCGTAAAGAGAGACCCGCTCGGGAAGCCGCAGTTTCAGCGGGGCGCCGTCCTTCCACAGCCAGGTCTCCGAACGGAAGGTGTCCAGCGGGCGGTTGAAGACCACAGCCTGCATGGCGCCCGCGCCATTCCGGAACACCGAGGCCGACACTCCATACCCGCCGTCGCCTTGTTCGCCGCGATAGATTTCGGTCGCCTGCGCCAGCGTCTGGCCGCGCTTCAGGGATTTGACGATGAAGGGGTAGCCGCTCTCGGTCAGGGTGCCGGGGCCGAAGTCGGTGGCGACCAGAAGGGTGTCGCGGTCCAGCCAACTGATGCGGTGCTTGCCTTCCGGCAGGACGAAGCCGCCGTCCACGAAGGTCTTTGTGGTGGTGTCGAACTCGCGCACGACCACGGCGTCCTTGCCGCCGTCCGACAGGTTGATCAGGCAGCGGGTCTCGTCCGGAGCCAGGCAGCTGGCCCCCTTGAAGACCCAGTCCTTGCCCTCGGCGCGGGACAGGGCGTCGATGTCGAGCAGCGTCTCCCACTGGGTATCCGCGGAGCGATAGCTTTCCAGCGTGGTGCGGCGCCAGACGCCCTTGGGATTGGTCGCGTCCTGCCAGAAGTTCCCGATGCCGTCGCCAAGGAAGCTGGGCGTCGGGATACGGTCGGTGGCCGTGAGGATGGCCTCGGCCTCGGCCCGGAAAGTCTCGTAGCGCGGGTCATTGGTCAGGCTGGCCAGCGCGCGCTCGTTCGACGCCGCAACGAAGGCCATGGCCTCGGTCCCGTTGACCTCCTCCAGCGCCAGATGATCGTCGGCGGCGCGGACCCCGGCGGGGGTCAGGTCGGCGGGGAAGTGGGGCGGGGTCTGGCTCTGCGCATAGGCGGGCGCGGCGATTGCGACCACGGCCACACCCATCATCAGGGACTTCATCATCAGCGAAACTCCGCGTTATTCCTCCCCGGAAGGGGGAGCGGGACCATCCGCAGGATGGTCGGGGTGGTCAAGGACCGGAAACGGTGGAGCGGAACCCCCCTCCACCGCTTCGTGGTCCCGAACCGGTCGGCCTACTGCTGCGCCGGAGAGTCCATCAGGCGGCGGGTCAGATAGGTGTACTCCAGCGCCAGACGGCGGGCCGTCTCCTGCAGGTTGGCGCCGGCCGCGTGGCCGCCGTCGGTGTTCTCATAGAACAGGACCGGATAGCCCAGCTCTTCCAGACGCGCCGCCGCCTTGCGGGCGTGGCCCGGGTGGACGCGGTCGTCCTTGGTCGAGGTGTGGATGAAGACCTCCGGATAGGGCTGGCCCGCGCGCAGGTTCTGGTAGGGCGAGTACTGCTCGATCCAGGCGCGCTGCTCCGGGATGTCCGGGTTGCCGTACTCGGCGATCCAGGAGGCGCCGGCCAGCAGCTTGTGGAAGCGCAGCATGTCGAACAGGGGCACCTGGATGACCGCGCCGTTGATGAGGTCCGGGCGCTGGGTCAGCATGGCGCCCATGAACAGGCCGCCCTGCGAGCCGCCCATGATGCCGAGGCGGGGCTGCGAGGTGATGTTGCGGGCCTCAAGGTCCAGAGCGACGGCCTGGAAGTCCTCGTGGGCGCGCTGGCGGTTCTCCTGCAAGGCCGCCTGGTGCCAGCGCGGACCGAACTCGCCGCCGCCGCGGGTGTTGGCGATCACATAGACGCCGCCGCGCTCGAGCCACAGCTTGCCGACCGTGGCCGAATAGCCCGGCAGCAGCGAGCTCTGGAAACCGCCGTAGCCGTACAGCAGGGTCGGGTTCGAGCCGTCCATCGGCATATCGCCCTTATGGACGACGAAGTAGGGGATCATGGTGCCGTCGGCGCTGCGGGCCTCGAACTGCTCGACCACCATGCCGGTGGCGTCGAACTTGGCCGGCAGGGACTTCACCACATCGGCCTGACCGGTGGCGGCGTCGGCCAGATAGAGGCTGGACGGGTTCAGGTAGCCGGCGACGCTGACGAAGACCTGATCGTTCTGCTCCGAGGCCGAGCCGACGCCGACGGTGACGTTCTGCGGCAGGCCCAGACGGGTGCGCGCCCACTCGCCCGACGGATTGGGCTGATAGACGTAAACCGAGCCGCGCACGTTCTCGTACAGGGCCACGACCAGCGTGTTGCGGGTGGCGGTGATGCCCTCGATGGCCTCGCGCTCGGTCGGGCGGATGACCAGCTGCGCCGGGGTCGCCGGATCGGCCAGCCACTGGTCCAGGTTCCAGGCGATGACGTCGCCGGTCCTGAATTCCTGCCCCGAGGGCGCGGTCCAGTCCTGATCGGTGGTGATGACCAGCTGGCCCTGGACGAGGGCGTTGATGCTGGACTTGGCCGGCAGCTGCAGCTGGGTCGTCGTGCCGTCGGCGTTCAGACGCCAGGTTTCGCCCTCGTAGAAGTTGATCCCCCGGTTGATCAGGGTCGCCTTCACCACGCCGTCGGCGTCGCGCAGGGTGTAGCCGCTGACCGAGACGTCGGCCTGCTGGCCCTCGAAGATGGTCGTGGCCTGGTCGATGGTCTGGCCGCGACGCATCAGGCGGACGGTGCGCGGATAGCCGGAGTCCGTCAGGGTGCCCTCGCCGAAATCGCGCGAGATCAGGAGGGTGTTTTCATCGATCCACGACGCGCCGCCCTTGGACTCCGGCAGGACGAAGCCGTCGGCGACGAAGGTGCGGGTGGCGCGGTCGAACTCACGCACGGTGACGGCGTCCTTGCCGCCGTCCGACAGGCTGACCAGGCAGCGGGTCTCTTCCGGCGGCAGGCAGGTCACGCCCTTGTAGACCCAGTTCTTGCCCTCGGAGGCGGCGAGGGCGTCGATGTCGAGGATGGTCTCCCAGCGCGGCTCGGCGGTGCGGTAGCTGTCCAGGGTCGTCGTGCGCCAGACGCCGCGCACGTGGGTGGCGTCCTGCCAGAAATTATCCAGCGTGCCGTCGTGGTTGAAGCCGACGCCGGGGATGCGGTCACGCGACTGGACGATCTCCAGCGCCTGGGCGTGCAGCTGGGCGTAGCGGGGGTCGCCCTGCAGGACGCCGAGCGAATGGGCGTTGTGGGCGCGGACCCATTCCATGGCGCGCTCGCCCTCGACCTCTTCCAGCCACAGATAGGGATCGGCGGCGTCCGAGGTGGCGAAGCCGGCGGGGGCGGGAGAGGCGGTCTGGGCCATGGCGGCGCTCGAAAGGGCAGTGGTGGCGAGGAGCGCGGCGAGCGCGGCGGAACGGAACATATGGGTACTCCCCCGGAGAATGTCGGGCGGCACCTTATCCGGGGGCGGAAGGTCGGCAAGGCGACGATCCGTCACCTTACCGATTTGTCATGCGCGGGCCGAACGGTGGATCCGGGCGGTCAGACGCCCTCATCCGGAATGCAGAGCGGGTTGCCGCAGGCCTTGCAGTGCACCGCGTCCGGGTCGTGCTTCTGCAGCCCGCAGCGATCGCAGGGCCAGCGGACCTTGTGCGGGCGCACGATGGTCTGGGCCAGTCTCAGGAAGAGGGTGATGCCGGTCAGCATGACGGTGATCGACAGCACCCGGCCCCAGTTGCCGGGCAGGGTGATGTCCCCGAAGCCGGTCGTCGTCAGGGTGGCGACGGTGAAATACAGGGCGTCCAGATAGCCGGTGATCCCCGGGTGGGCGCCGCGGAAGGTGGCGTAGACGAAACCCGTGACCACGAAGATGAAGGTCACCAGGGAGGCCAGGGCCTTGGTCACCTCTTCGACGCGGGTGTCGTCGTAACGCCGCCCGACCGTCCGCCAGAAGAAGTCCGAATGGAGCAGGGTCCACAGGCGCAGCAGGCGCAGGAAACCCAGGTTGAACAGCCAGTAGGGGAACAGCAGGGTCGCCAGGACGAACAGATCGACCCAGGTGGCCGGCTTCTTCAGCCAGTCCCTGAGGTCCGTATAGGCCAGGGCCCGGCCGGTCAGGTCGGCCAGCAGGATGGCGGCGATCAGATAGTCGATCACATAGAAGACGATCCCCGCCTCATGCAGGATCGGGGCGGCCAGGAAGAAGCCGATGATGGCGAAATCGATCACGATGACCGTCAGCCGGAAGCGCACCGCCGCCGGCGAGGAGCCGTGATACAGGGCGCGCATGCGCGCCCGGATGCGCCAGTCCCGGCGCGGGGTCGGATCGGGAAGATCGGTCTGGCTGGCGCTCATGGTCCAGCGATAGCGCGGGTCGCTCGCACACGAAACCTTTGCGGCCTATATGGGCCTGATGACCCGTCCCTTTCTCAAGATGAACGGCGCCGGCAACGACTTCGTGGTCGTCAACGCGCTGGAGGCCCCGTTTTCGCCGACGGTGGAGCAGGTGCGCGCCATCGCCGATCGCGAGACGGGCGAGGGTTGCGACCAGCTGATCGCCATCGAGCCGAGCGGGAGCGCCGACGCCTTCATGCGCGTCTGGAACAATGACGGGACCATGGTCGAGACCTGCGGCAACGCCCTGCGCTGCGTCGGCTGGGTGCTGATGGAGTCCACGGGCAAGGACCGTGTGGTGATCGACACCGCCGGCGGCCCGACCGTGGCGACGCGCGCGGCGGGCGGACAGGTGACGGTCGACATGGGCGCGCCTCGGCTGGACTGGGATCAGGTGCCGCTGGCCGAGGACATGGACACGCGCGGGATCGAGCTGCAGGTCGGCCCCATCGACGCCCCCCTGCTGCATACGCCGGGCGCGGTCTCGATGGGCAATCCGCATGTGGTCTTCTTCGTCGGCGAGACGCCGGACGACGGCTTCGTGCGCGGTTCGGGATCGCTGGTCGAGCACCACCCGCTGTTCCCCGAAGGGGTCAATGTCGGCTTCGTCCACGCCCTGTCGCCGGATCACATCCGCCTGCGGGTGTGGGAGCGTGGCGCGGGCCTGACCAGGGCCTGCGGCACGGGCGCCTGCGCGGCGCTTGTGGCCTCGGCCCGGCGCGGGGTGACCGGTCGCCACGCCACGGTGGACGTCGACGGCGGCCGCCTGCTGATCGACTGGGACGAAGCCTCGGACCACGTCTTCATGACCGGGCCGGTCGAGGTGGAGCGGACGGGGCTGTTGTCCGTCTAGCTCTGGCGCCGGGCGATGAGGGCCCAGATCGTCACCGCGACACAGGCGCCCAGACCGATCCATCCGATCCAGTCCCAGACGCCATCGCCCAGCAGGGCGCCGACCAGACCGGTCAGGGACAGGACGGCGACCCCCGCGGGAATGGCGAAAATGGTCTTCAGGCCGAAGGGACCGGTCTTCATGCCGCGCCCCGCCTGGCCGACCGGTGCTTGCCCCACCACAGGTAAAGCCCGCTGCCCAGAATGATGATCGTCGCCAGGTCGAGCAGGGCCCAGAGGATCTTCAGCGGCAGGCCGCCGTAGTCGCCGAAATGCAGGGGCTGCGACAGGGACAGGGTCTTCACATACCAGGGCGCGGGGGCGACCGCCGCCAGGGCGCCGGTGCGGGCGTCGATCAGGGCGGGCGTGGTCAGATGCTCGGTCAGCGGCGTGTCGCCATGGAAGAAGACGGCATAGTGGTTGTCGGTCGAATAGTCCGAGCCGGGGAAGGCGACGAACTGCAGGGTCATGCCGGGCAGGGCTTCTTTCGCCCGTTCGACAGCGGCGTTGAGGGAGCTGCGCTCCGTCAGGCTGACCGGGGCGTCATAGGCGGCGGTCAGCTCCCTGAGGGCGTTGTCCTTCCAGTAGGCGATGATCGGCACGGCCAGGGTGTTGACCACGCCCGTCACCCCGACCACCAGCACCCAGGCCACGGTCACCACGCCCAGAAGGTTGTGATAGTCCAGCCAGCGCGTCCGCGCGGCCTTCGCCGCCCGCACCGTTCCGAACGGCAGGCGACGCATGAAGGGGGCGTAGAGCACCACCCCTGACACCAGCGCCGCCACCAGCAGCAGACCCATGGCGCCGAGGAACAGCATTCCCGCCAGACCCAGGAACATGTCTGTATGCAGCTGGAGGATGAACTCCATCACCGGATGACCGGCCACCAGCGGCGCGGCCTCGCCGGTGTACTGGTCGATCGGCTGGAAGCTGTACTTCCCGTCCGGGCCGGTCGGGTCGATGCTGGTGACATTCACCACCGGCCGTTCGACGTCGAAGCTCATGAAGGCCGGAACCTCGCCCGGCTTTCGGGCGAGGGCGAGGTCCAGGACCTGGTCGAGGTTCAGCTTCCGCGCGCCGGCGGCGACCGGCGCGGCCTCGTCGTGGCCCAGAAGGACGTGGTCCAGTTCATGGGTGAAGACGAGCGGCAGTCCGGTAAGACAGAGCATCAGCAGGAAAACGGTCGAGACGAGGCTCGACCATTTATGCACCCAGCTCCAGGCCCGGATCGTGTCGGGCTTCATCCGGTTCAGAAGTCCGTCGAGATCGAGACGCGGACGGTGCGCGGGGCGCCGAGCGTCAGATAATCCGAGCCCGGATAGCCGCCGACGGCGACCCACTGGTCCTCATCCGCGATGTTCTCGACCCTCGCGCGAACCGTCAGGGGACGGTCGCCCGCGGTGAAGTCATAGCGCACGCCGGCGTCGAACCGGGTCCAGCTGCCCAGTTCGAGGGTGTTGTCGGCGCTGGCCGCCTGCGACCCGGTGTAGACGGCGCGGCCTTCCAGCGTCAGGCCGGCGACGGCCGGGACGTCCCACTCGACGTTGGCGTTGATCTGGAATTCCGGCACGCCGATGGCGGACTTGCCTTCCAGGGCGGGATTCAGGGCGCGCTTGATCTCGGTGTCGAGCCAGGTCGCGCCGCCGATCAGGCGCAGGCCCTCGAGCGGTTCACCGTAGACGGTCAGCTCGACCCCTCGGCTCTCCTGTTCGCCGCCGTCGGAATAGACGCCCTGGGGCAGGTCGGTCGCCGATCCGGGGGTCCCGTTCGAGGTGACCGACAGGAAGGCGCTGGGCAGGGTCATCCGGAAAACGCTGAGCGTGCCGCCGAATGAACCGGCGTCATACTTGATCCCGACCTCGGCCTGTTCGGCGCGGAACGGCTCCAGCACCTCGCCCGCGTTGGTGACCTCGACCGGGACGGCCACCGCGCCCCAGCCGGGCACCAGCGCATTGGCGAGGGTCGGCGCCGTCGTGCCGGGCACGAGGGCTTCCGCATAGTTGGCGTACAGCGAGATCTGTTCGCTCGGCTTGTAGACTGCGGCGAAGACGGGGGTGATCGCATCGCTGGCGTAGCCGGAGGCGAATGCGCCGTCGGCGTAGCTGTAGGAGCCGGTCTTGATCTCCTGATAGCGGGCGCCGACCGTGATCAGCAGGCGGTCGTCGAGAAGGGACATCATGTCCGCCACCGCGACGCTGGACGTCCGCGAGCGCTCGGTGATCTGCGGGTCGTCGAAGTCGCCGGAGGCGCTGACGTTCGCCGGCGGGGCGATGACGGCCGGATCGGTCAGCGTGCCGATGGCGAAGCCGCCGAAATTGCCGGCCCAGGCGTTCCTGGACTTCAGCTGGACCTGCGAGGCCGAGGCGACCAGCCGGTGATCGACCGGGCCGGTGGTCAGGTCCATGCGGATGCCGACGTCGCCGGACCAGACGGTGTCCTCACGCACGTTGTCGAACCGGTTGGCCGTCAGGGCGCCGGTCGCCGAGGCGTTCGGGTTGGCCAGGACGTTCTCTTCCTTGCCGCTGCGACCGCCGAAGGCCGCCCAGGCGGTGATGGCGCCGGTCAGGTCGAACTCGCCGCGCACGGCGCCGAACCGTTGCTCCTCATCCGTATAGGTCCACGGCTGGGCGAAATTGCTGTCGGCGGAGGGGGCGTCCGGGATGGCGGTTCCCGGCGTCACCGCCGGGCGAGGGGCGTCGATGCGGTGATTTTGCCAGCCGAAATCGGCCGAGAAGCGGGCGCGCTCACCACGGTGGTCGAGGCCCAGGCCGATGACCTGCAGTTCGCTGTTCTGGGCGTCGATCTCGCCCTCGCCGTCGCGGGCGACCACATTCAGGCGGCCGCCCCACGCGTTGTTCGCGCCGAAGCGACGCGAGAAGTCGCCGGCGGCGTACAGGGCCTCGCCGCCCTCCAGGCCGAGGGTCAGACGGTTCAGCGGCGCGTCGCCGGCGCGCTTCGGCGTCAGGTTGAAGGCCCCGCCGACGCCCGATCCGCCGGGCGCGGCGCCGTTCAGGAAGGCCGAAGCCCCCCGGAACACCTCGACCCGCTCCACCAGTTCGGCCGCAACGAACTGGCGAGGCAGAACGCCGTACAGACCGTTCCAGGTCATGTCGTCCGAATACACGGGGAAGCCGCGGATAACGTACAGTTCCTGGAAGTTGCCGAAGCCCTTCGAGACGCGGACGGTCGGGTCGTTCTGCAACACGTCGCCGATGCTGACCGCCTGCTGGCTGCGGACCAGCGCTTCGGTATAGGCGGTGTTCGAGAACGGCGTGTCCATCACGTCCATCGAGCCGAACAGGCCCACCCGGCCGCCGGTGGCCACCTGGCCGCCGGCATAGGCGGGCGCCTGGCGGACCTGGGATCCGGTGACGATCACCTCGTCCAGCTCGGTCGGGGTCGCGGTCTGCGCGAGCGCGGGGGTGGAGGCTAGGGTCAGGCCGGCGGCGGTGGAGAGAAGCAGCAGGGAACGGAGGGTCACGAGGTCGCCTTGGGGGAGGGCTTATATTGAGAACGGGTCGCACTATCAGTCGCATGGCCCGGCCGCAACCGTCCGGACCGCCGCAGCGGGGCGACGTGTCGTCGCGCGGGCGGAAAGCCGCACAATGCGCCCGTCCCGCGTCACCTTTTCCGGACAGCCTCCGCGGCGGGCGGTGGTCAAAGCCCGGCGTGGCGGACTTGAGCCTTCCCTCGCGTCAGCGGTTGTCCCGCCTCGCCGCTGGCACTAGGAACGGGGCGACTGAAGACCTGCGAACCCGCGATCGGAAACGCCCAGAGCCATGCCTGACCTGACAGACAAACAGACCTTCTCCGACGAGGACGCGCTGGACTTCCACCGCCTTCCCGCTCCGGGAAAGATCTCGATGGCGCCGATCAAGCCGATGGCGACCCAGCGCGACCTGTCCCTGGCCTATTCGCCGGGCGTGGCCCTGCCGGTGCTGGCGATCGCCGAGGATGCGGACAAGGCGTACGACTACACCTCCAAGGGCAATATGGTCGCCGTCATCTCGAACGGCACGGCCATTCTCGGCCTCGGCAACCTCGGTCACATGGCGTCCAAGCCGGTGATGGAGGGCAAGTCGGTCCTGTTCAAACGCTTCGCCGACGTCGACAGCTTCGACGTCGAGGTGAAGACGACCGATCCCGAGGAGTTCGTCACCGTCGTCAAGAACATCGGCGACACCTGGGGCGGGATCAATCTGGAGGACATCAAGTCCCCCGAGTGCTTCGTCATCGAGAGCGAACTGCAGGACCTGCTCGACATTCCGGTCTTCCACGATGACCAGCACGGCACCGCGATCATCTCGACCGCCGGCCTGATCAACGCCGCCCATGTGGCCGGCAAGAAGCTGGAGGATCTGAAGGTCGTCCTGTCCGGCGCCGGCGCGGCCGGCCTGTCGTCCATCGCCCTGATGAAGGCGGCGGGCGTGCGGGCCGAGAACACCGTCATCGTCGATCGCGAGGGCGTGGTCTATCGCGGCCGCGAGCACGGCATGGACCAGTGGAAGGCGGCCCATGCGACCGACACGCCGCACCGTACGCTGGCCGAGGCGATGGTCGGGGCCGATGTGGTCATCGGCCTGTCGGCCAAGGGCGCGATCACCCGGGAGATGGTGGCGACCATGGCCCCCAATCCGATCATCTTCGCCATGGCCAATCCCGACCCGGAGATCACGCCCGAGGATGTGCAGTCCGTGCGGTCGGACGCCATCATCGCCACCGGCCGGTCGGACTACGCCAACCAGGTCAACAATGTTCTGGCCTTCCCCTACCTGTTCCGCGGCGCGCTGGATGTGCGCGCCCGGCAGATCAATCACGAGATGAAGGTCGCCTGCGCCCAGGCCCTGGCGGCGCTGGCCCGCGAGGATGTGCCGGACGAGGTCGCCGCCGCCTATCGGGGCCGCAAGCTGAAGTTCGGCCGGGACTACATCATCCCGACCCCGTTTGACCCACGCCTGATCTGGTTCATCCCGCCGTTCGTGGCCCAGGCCGCGATGGACACCGGCGTGGCCCGCAAGCCGATCGAGGATATGGACGCCTATCGCGCGTCGCTGCGCCAGCGTCTCGATCCCTCGGCCGCCCTGATGCAGAACATCTCGGGCGCCGTCCGCGCGGCGCCGAACAAGCGGGTCGTCTTCGCCGAGGGCGAGGAAACCGCCGTCATCCGCGCCGCCTGGGGCTTCAAGCAGGCCGAGCTCGGTACGCCGATCCTGCTCGGCCGCGAGGAGCTGATCCGCAAGAACGCCGCCGACGCGGGGTTGAATTTCGACGAGATGGGCATCGAGATCGTCAACGCCCGCATCAGCGACCACAACGCCGAGTACACCGACTGGCTCTACGCCAAGCTCCAGCGCCGCGGCTATCTGCGCCGTGACGTCCAGCGGATGATCAACCAGGACCGGAACTATTTCGGCGCCACCATGATCGCCCGGGGCCAGGCGGACTGCATGGTCACCGGCGTGACCCGTAACTTCAACATGGTGCTGAAGGAGGTCCGCCGCGTCCTTGACGTGAAGGAGCGGATGATCGGCCTGTCGGTCCTGCTGGCCAAGGGGCGCACCCTCTTCGTCGCCGACACCTCCATCCATGAGCTGCCCGACGCGGAGGAACTGGCCGAGATCGCCATCCAGGCCGCGGCCGCCGTGCGCAAGCTGGGCAAGACCCCGCGCGTGGCCTTCCTCAGCTATTCGACCTTCGGCAACCCGCCGGGCGAACGCGGCGAGAAGGTGCGCGAGGCCATCCGGATCCTGGACAGCAAGGGCGTCGATTTCGAGTACGAGGGCGAGATGCCGCCGGAACTGGCGCTGGAGCCAGAACTGCGCGGCGCCTACCCCTTCATGCGTCTGACCGGGCACGCCAACGTCCTGGTCATGCCGGCCATCCACTCGGCCTCGATCTCGACCCGACTGGTGCAGGCCCTGGGCGGCGCGACCGTGATCGGCCCGCTTCTGGTGGGCCTGGAGAAGTCCGTGCAGATCGTTTCGCTGGGCGCCTCGGTCAGCGAGATCATCACCGCCGCGACCTTCGCAGCCTACGAGGAAGGCGCCGAGGGCGGGGAATAGGATCGGCGGCCCGGGCCGATCAGGCCCGGAGCGAAATCGGCCGGGTTGGACAAGGTCCAATCCGGCTCAGATTTCGCTCCGGCATAATTCTGGAACCTGATTCACGGCATCAGAGGAATCGCGAAGCGATTCCTCTGATGCCGATCAGGTTCCGGCCTCGACCTTGCGGCGGTCGACGACGGCGCCGCGCACCCATTCCAGGATGCAGAACACGACCGCCAGCAGGCCCAGCCAGGCGGCGATGGCGAACATCGGCGCATAGCCCCGGGCGTCGATGAGCTCGCCCAGCGCGCCCCGGCCCAGGGTGCCGATCAGCAGGGCCAGCGAGATGAAGACGGCGAACTGGACCGCGCCGAAGGTCTTGTTCGACAGCGCTGACAGATAGGCGACGAAGGCCGCGCCCGCGAAGCCGCCCGCGATGTTCTCCCCCGCGATCGCCAGCATCAGACGGGCCAGCGGCTCGCCGACATGGAAGATCGCGAACAGGTCGTACAGGTGCGTCGCCCGCATGAAGCCGCCGATGACCGGGGCGCCCAGCGCCAGGTCCATCATCAGCAGGTTGGTGGCGGCGGACAGGATGGCGCCGATCAGCAGGCTCCACATCCGGCCGATGATCAGCAGGGCCCAGCCGCCCAGCGCGATGCCGACAATCGTCATGACCACGCCGAAGGTCTTGGAGGCCAGCGCCACCTCGGCCTTGGTGTGACCCAGCGCCCCGCCCGTGTCGCCCATGTAGAAGGGGAAGGCGAAGGGGCCCCAGACGCCGTCGGTGATGCGGTAGGTCAGGATCAGGCCCAGCACGATCAGCGCGCCCCAGCCCAGGCGCCCCATCAGCTCCACCAGCGGGGCCAGGATGGCGTCGTACAGGGTGTCGGCGAAGCGGGGCGGGGCGGCGGCCTCGGCGGCGCCCGGAGCGCGACCCTTCCAGACGATCAGACCGGCCAGGGTGGCGGGCAGGATGACGGTCGCGCCGACGATCCACGGGCCCCACTCGGTCGTGAACTCGCCCGCGCTGGGCGCCGGCGAGGTGGTCAGGGCGGTGATCAGGAAGTTGACCAGCATGAAGGCGGCCCAGGCCCAGGCGGCGAGGGTGGCGACCAGCACGATCAGGCGCAGGCGCGGCGAACCGCGCCGCTCGCGCGCCACCGCCGCCTGTGACGACGGCTCGGGCTCCGGCGCGATCAGGGTGCCGATGATCCCGACGCCCATCAGCAGGGCGGCCACGACGAAGACGCCGGACCACCCGATGGCCGCGGCCAGAAGCAGGGCGCCCGCCCCGCCGGTCAGGGCGGCGGTGCGGTAACCGAGCTGGTAGATGGTCGACAGCAGATCGATGGGGGTCTTTTCGTCCGCCACCTCGATCCGCCAGGCGTCGATGACGATGTCCTGTGTCGCAAAGGCGAAGGCGCCGAGGGCCGCGCCCATGGCCAGCGGTCCCAGAACGCCCGTTCCCGGGTGGGACAGGGCGACCAGGGCCAGGGCGACGGCGATGATGATCTGCAGGATCAGCAGCCAGCTTCGCCGCCGTCCGAACCGCTTGCCGATCACCGGCGGGGTCCAGCTGACCGCCGGGGACCAGAGGAAGCGGAAGGCGCCGAACAGGCCGATCCAGCTCAGAATGCCGATGGTCGCGACCGGAATGTCCTCCTCGGTCAGCCAGGCGTTCAACGTGCCGATCAGCATGGCGAACGGCAGCCCGGCCGAGAAGCCGAGCAGAAGCATGGCCAGGGTCCGGCGCTCGCGGAAGGCGGCCTTCAGCACGCCCAGCCCCTTGGGGACGGAACGAGGCGCGGAGGCTTCGGTCGCGGGCGTCTGGCTGTCGGTCATGGGCGCGTCTCCGGACGCCACCCGGACTCAATGAACGGGGCGCCTCAAATCAGACGGCGACCTTGGCGCGGACTTCGCGGTTCGTCCAGCGGGACAGGGCGGCCCGCATGGCTTCCAGCTCCAGCGGCTTGACCAGATGGTCGTCCATCCCGGCTTCGAGACAGGCCTTGCGGTCCTCGGCGAAGGCGTTGGCGGTCAGGGCCACGATGGGCGTCCGGTCGCCGCGGGCGCGCAGCTGACGGGCGGCGGTGGGGCCGTCCATGCCCGGCATCCGCATGTCCATGAAGACCAGGTCGTAGCGGGCGCGTTTCAGGGCGGCGAGCGCCTCGTCGCCGCTGGCGGCGGTCTCCACCGCGCAGCCCTCCCGCTTGAGAAGGGTGGCGGCCAGCAGGGCGCCGACCGGATTGTCCTCGACCAGAAGCACCCGGGTGCCGGCGAAGCGGCCGGGCAGGACGCGATCGTCATCAGCCGGGGCGGCGCGCAGGCCGGCGCGTTCGGCTGTCCGGGCGCCGGCGGCGGCCAGGACCCTTTCGGCGAGGGAGGCGCGGCGCAGGGGCTTGATCAGGTAGCCGTGGAAGCCGGCCGAGCGATAGCGGGCGATGAGGTCACGCTCGGAGGGTCTCAGCAGCACCACCGCCCGGCTGTCGGCCGGCCGGGGCGCCAGGCCGTGGGGGCTCTGTCGACCGGCATGGTCGACCAGGACGACGTCGCCCTTCGCCGATACCGCGCCGCCGGAGGCGATGATCTGGGCCTCGGCTGCCTGCCGGACCAGCGGGTCGGGTGTCAAAACGGCGACGACCTGTCCCGCCAGCGGCTGCGCCCGGGCCGCGTCCTCGACCGCCTCGAACGGGGCCTCGAACCGGAAGCGGGCGCCCGGGCCGTCGGGGCGGTCGGTGACGCTGACGGTTCCGTCCATGGCGGCGGCCAGTTTGCGCACGACGGCCAGACCCAGACCGGCGCCGCCGAAGCGGCCGGCGTCCGTCGAGTCGACGTGACCGAACTCCTCGAAGATGCGCTCGCGCGCCTCGACCGGCACGCCCGGTCCGGTGTCGTCGATGACAAAGGCGAGGCGCGGCGTCCTGTCGGTCCCGCCCGCCCGTTCGACCGCAATCCGCACGCCGCCTTCAGCCGTGAACTTCACGGCGTTGCCCGCGAGATTGAACAGCACCTGTCGCAGGCGGCCCTCGTCAGCCAGGATGTCGGGGGCATCGGCCGCGACCGACCAGGCGATCTCCAGATTCCGTTCATGCGCCCGCGGGCTGAGCAGCTCGGCCACGCCGCGCACCAGCGCCTCCAGATCGACCGGAGCCGCGTCGAACTCCAGCTTGCCGGCTTCCAGTCGCGCATAATCCAGCAGGTCGTTGACCAGACCCAGAAGGTGTTCCGCCGACGACCGCGCCGCCTCGGCATAGGCGCGCTGGGCGCCGTCCAGCTTCGTGCGGGACAGGAGGCCCAGCATGCCGATCACCCCGTTCAGGGGCGTCCGCATCTCATGACTCATCAGGCGAAGGAACTGCTGCTCGGCGGACCCGGTCGGGGTCCTGTCGGGGGCTGGCTGGTCTTTCCGTCGCCGGGGCATGTCGGATCTCCTCGATCACACCGTGGACTCAAGACGTTAAGAGATCACCACGCGGGCGTGACGGTCCCGTGAGGCGCTGAGGAGTCCGTCCGGCCCTCGAAGGCGTCGTTCGCCTCGGCGGTGGAGCGGCGATAGATCAGGGCCTCGGCGATGTGACGGCGCAGGACCCCGTCGCAGCCGTCCAGATCGGCGATGGTGCGGGCCAGGCGCAGGGTGCGGGTCCAGCCCCGGGCGGTGAGGCCGCCCATCTCGCCCGCCTTCATCAGCAGGGCTTTGCCCGGCGCGTCCGGTGTGGCGAAGCGGTCCAGAAATTCCCCGGAGACGCGGGCGTTGACGGCCTGGTCCTGCGCGGTCTCCGGCTCGATCCCGGCGGCGCGCAGCCGGTCATTCTGCATCTCGCGAGCCGTCAGGACCCGGGCGGCGGCCTCGGCCGTGCCCTCGGCCGGCGGAGGCAGGGCCATGTCGGCGGCGGTGACCGGCGGGGCCTCCACCGTCAGGTCGATGCGGTCGAACATCGGGCCGGAGATGCGGTTGCGGTAGTCGCGCTGGCATTTCGGAGCCTTGCCGCAGGCGCCCTTGCCGCCGCCACCGAGGCCGCATCGGCAGGGGTTCATCGCGGCGACCAGCTGGAACCGCGCCGGGTAACGGACGTGGGCGTTGGCGCGGGCGACGATGATCTCGCCGGTTTCCAGCGGCTGCCGGAGGGAGTCGAGCGCCTGGGCGCTGTATTCCGGCAGTTCGTCCAGGAAGAGGACGCCGTTGTGGGCGAGGGAGGCCTCGCCCGGTTTGGCGCGCAGGCCGCCGCCGGTCAGGGCGGCCATCGAGGCGGAGTGGTGCGGCGCGCGGAAGGGGCGGTCGCGCGTCAGGGCGCCGCGTTCGATCAGACCGGCCACCGACCAGACCATGGAGGTCTCCAGCAGCTCCCGTGGCGTCAGGGGCGGGAGCAGGCCCGGCAGGCGCGCCGCCATCATCGACTTTCCGGATCCCGGTGGACCGACGAAGAGCAGGTTGTGGCCGCCCGCCGCGGCGATCTCCAGCGCCCGCTTGGCGCCTTCCTGTCCCTTGACCTCGCGCAGGTCGGGGACGCGCTCGCCGTCGCGCATCGCGCCGGGCTCGGGTCGACGCAGGACCTGGGTTCCCTTGAAATGGTTCACCAGCGCGATCAGGGAGCGGGGCGCCAGCACGGCGACGTCGCCGGCCCAAGCGGCTTCGGGTCCATTGGCCTCGGGGCAGATCAGGCCCAGCCCCAGCGAGTCGGCGGCGACCGCCGCGGGCAGGGTTCCGCCGACGGGCGCGATGCGTCCGTCCAGCCCCAGCTCGCCCACCGCCGCCCAGCCGCTCAGCGCGTCCGGCGGAATGACCCCCATCGAGGCCAGCAGGGCCAGGGCGACGGGCAGGTCGAAATGGTTGCCCTCCTTGCGCAGGTCCGCCGGGGCCAGGTTGGCGATGATCCGCTTGGACGGCAGGGCCAGGCCGATGCCGGCGAAGGCGCCCCTTACGCGCTCGCGGCTTTCCGCGACGGCCTTGTCGGCCAGGCCCACGATGGTGAAGGACGGCTGGTCGGCCGACAGCTGCTGGACCTCGACGTCCACCCGCCGGGCGTCGACGCCTTCAAACGCGACGGTGACGACGCTGGCGTGCATCCGATCCTCCCGCTATCAGGGAAAGAACGAAACACGAACGGACAGCTTTTACAAGAGCGCTGTTATCCGGCGCGCTTCGCCTCGATGGCGTCCCACATCAGGGCGGCGGCGTTGACGCCGGTAAAGGCGAGCAACTGCTGGGCGCCGGTGGGGGAGGTGACATTGATCTCGGTCAGATAGTCGCCGATCACGTCGATGCCGACGAAGATCAGACCCCGTTCCTTCAGCGTCGGGCCGATGGCCTTGCAGATTTCAAGGTCCCGCTCGGTCAGCTCGACCGGCTGGGCCGTGCCGCCGACGCGCAGGTTGGAGCGGACCTGATCCTTGGCCGGAACGCGGTTGATGGCGCCGACCGGCTCGCCGTCGATCAAGATGATGCGCTTGTCGCCCTTCGAGACCGCCGGGATGAATTTCTGGATCACCAGCGGATCGCGTGAGCCCATGGCGTGGATTTCGACCAGGGCGTCCAGGTTGGGGTCGTCGGCCTTCAGCCGAACCACGCCCGAGCCCGCCGCGCCGTGCAGGGGCTTGAGCACCACCTCGCCGTGGCGGCGGTGGAAGTCGTTCAGGGCGACCGGGTCGGAGCTGATCAGGGTCGGCGGCGTCAGGCCGGGGAAGTGCGTCACCAGCAGCTTCTCGGGCGCCGAGCGCACCTCGGCCGGATCGTTCACGACCAGGGTCTTCGGATGCACCGTCTCCAGCAGATAGGTGGCGGTGACATAGGCCATGTCGAAGGGCGGGTCCTGACGCATCAGGATGACGTCCACGTCCCTGGACAGGTCCAGCTTCACTTCCTCACCGAAGGCCACATGGTCGCCGACGACCTGTTGCAGCGTCACCGGGCGGGCGCGGCAGAAGAGGACGCCGTCCTCGAGGGCGAGGGTGCGGAAGTCATAGACCCAGATCGGATAGCCCCGGTTCTGGGCCTCCATGGCCTGCAGCCAGGTGGTGTCGGACTCGATATTGACCCCTTCAATGGGGTCCATCTGGATCGCGACCTTCAGCATCGGCTGTCCTTCCGTTTGAAGCAGCTTGGCTAATGGGTGGCCGGGGGCGGGAGCGCAACCCTTTCCCGGCGCCGCTCCCACCGGACGCGCCCCGGTCAGTTCAGCTGCAGTCGGACCCGATCGACCGACATCCGGCGGCGGACCTCGCCCGGATCGTCCAGGCTGCGGGCGCGGGACAGGGCCTCCAGCGCGCCGGCAAGGGCGCCCTGCTTCTCGCGGGCGGCGGCGACGTCGAGCCAGGGGCGATGGTCCTCGGGGTCGAGCAGGGCGCGGCGCAGGGCCGAGCGCTCGGCGCTTTCATAGTCCCGGGCCTTGATGGCCCGGATGAAGAGCAGGTTCTGCAGCCGGATCAGGGCCTGGCGGTCGCTGACCGGGGCCATCAGCACGTCCAGCCGGTCGGCCACGTGCGGCGTCAGCCCGGCGCGCAGGGCCCGGCGGGTCAGCTCGGACGGCAGGACCAGCCGCCCCTGGCTGAACGGGTCCAGCGCCACCGGTCCTTCGGCGGTTTCCACCCTGAGCAGGAAGTGGCCGGGGAAGTCGACGCCCTGGGCCTTCACCCCGGTCCGGCGGGCGGCGTCGAGATAGAGGATGGCCAGGGCCGCGGACAGGCCGCGCCGACGCTCTGTGACGTCGATGATGTCGGTGTTGCCGACGTGGTCGAAATGGATGAGGTCGCCATTGAGCCGCAGATCCCCGGCCATGGTCTCGGCCAGGGCGTCGTCGGGGCTCTCGCCGGCCATCCGCTCGGCCAGGCGTTCGGCGGCGGCTGCGGCCAGCAGGCGGACCGGTTCCGGATCGCGGAAGGGGTAGTCGTGGATGGCGCAGGCGATGGCCGCCTCCAGCAGCGGGAAGGCGTCATCATCGGCCTGACCGGCCGCCTGCAGACAGAACTCGGCGTCTTCGCGTGTCATCCCCGCCCCCGGTTCACACCCGGACGATGGCGCGGAAAGCGCCCGGGAGCCAGCGCCACGGTATCGATCCGGAGCAGATGTCCGGCCAAGCTGGGTCTTTGACGCAACACCGCCCGGCCGGCCGAGAGCAGCCGTTCGTACTGTTCCGCCCCCAGGGCGGCGAGGGCCTGATCCAGTGTCGCCCGGCGCTTGACCTCGACCACGGCGAGGGTGCGGCCGCGGCGGGCGAGGATGTCGATCTCGCCCGCCCGGGTCTTCAGACGGAAGCCGAGGATCTGGTAGCCCTTGAGCATCAACAGGGCGGCGGCCAGCCATTCGGAACGATGTCCGGCCCGGTGGGCCGTCTTGCCGAGGCGAACGCGCCAGCCGCGCGACGGCGTCTTCGCGACCTTCGGCGCCTGGAGGCGGTCCGAGGGTCGTTTCCGGGTCACCGGCCCTGCAGCTCCAGCGCCCGCTTGTAGAGCGGCTTGCGGGGCAGGTTCAGCGCCCTCGACACCTCCGCCGCCGCCTCGCCGGGCGGCAGGCGGGTCAGGGCTTCGGTCAGGGCGGCGTCCGCGTCGGCCTCGGAGGCGACTTCCGTCTCGCCGGGGCCGACGACGATGACGATCTCGCCCTTGGGCGACTGGCAGCGGGGATCGACGGCCAGCTCCGGCAGCGCGCCGCGCACGCACTCCTCGTAGAGCTTGGTCAGTTCGCGGGCCACCGCGGCGGGGCGGGGGCCGAGGACGGCGGCCATGTCGGCGAGGCTGTCGGCCAGGCGGGGGCCGCTCTCAAAGAAGACGAGCGTCTGGCGGGCGGTGCGCAGCTCTTCCAGCGCGGTGCGGCGGGCGCCGGACCTGGCCGGCAGGAAGCCGGCGAAGGTGACCCGGTCGGCGGGCAGGCCGGCGATGCACAGGGCGGCCAGCAGGCTGGAGGCGCCGGGGATGGGATGCACCGGCAGGCCCTCGGCCAGCACGGCGCGGGCGACGACGAAGCCCGGGTCCGAGATCATCGGCGTGCCCGCGTCGGACACCAGGGCGACGACGGCGCCGTCCTTGAGCAGTTCGACGGCCTGTTCGGCGGCCCGGGCCGAGGCGTGGTCGTCGCAGCGCTCCAGCTTCGCCTTCAGCCCATAGGCCGACAGCAGCCTGGCGGTCACCCGGGTGTCCTCGGCCAGCACCAGATCGGCGGCGGCCAGCACGTCGAGCGCGCGCAGGGTCATGTCGCGCAAATTCCCGATCGGCGTCGCCACCAGATAGAGGCCCGGCGCAACGGTGCGGGCGGGCGGGGCGGTCGGGGGGAAGAGGGACGGATCAGGCATCAGCGGGACCGTGCCTGACAGGGTCGGCCCTGTCAGGGGAAAAATGCCGAAACCCTGCCATGTCGAGACTCCCTGTCCTGCTGAGGAGGCAGCGTAGCGCGGGGGTGCGTCAGGAATGGACGGGTCCGCTTCCTTCTCCCCTCGGGGGAGAAGGTGGGCGGCGGAGCCGCTCGGATGAGGGGGACTGTCACAGCTTCCGCCCTTCGTCCCGGCTCGCATTCGGAAATCCCCCTCATCCGGCCCTCCGGGCCACCTTCTCCCCCGAGGGGAGAAGGGAAGGTCAGGGAAGACAGGGTCCGGCGCCACGGATTGGCAGGGTTGGACGGTGTCGGGAGTCTCAGGTCAGCAGGGCCTTCAGCACCGCGTCGAGCAGGGGGCGGCCCGCAGCGGTGGCGGCGATGCGGTCGTCCTGAAGGCCGAGGAAGCCGTCGGCCAGCAGGTCGGCGAGACGGCCCCGGTCGGGCGAGAAGTCGAGTGCGGCGAGATCGGCGAGAGAGACGCCCTCGACCGTGCGCAGGCCGAGCAGGAGGCGTTCCTCGGCGGCCTCGAGCGGGGACTGGCCCTCGCGCTCGATCCATGGGGTGTCGGAGGCGACGCCGGTGATGTAGTCGGCGATGCCCCGGTGCGCGACGGTGGCGGTGCGGACCCCTTCCAGGGTCAGGCGGCCGTGGGCGCCGGGGCCGACGCCGATGTAGTCGCCGCCGCGCCAGACATGCAGGTTGTGGCTGGAGCGGGCCGCGACGCCTCGCGCGTGGTTGGAGACCTCATAGGCGTCGAAGCCCGCTCCCTCGAGCACAGTCTGGGTGGTCTCGTAGAGTTCGGCGGCCAGGTCCTCGTCGGGCGGAACCAGCGTGCCGCGCGCGAAGGCGCGGCCGAAGGCGGTCGTGGGTTCGATGGTCAGCTGGTAGGGCGAGACGTGCTCGAAGCCGAGGCCCAGCGCCTCGGACAGCTCGGCGCGCCAGTCGGCGACGGTCTGGCCCGGGCGGGCGTAGATCAGGTCGATGGACAGGCGGGGGAAGGCGCGGGCGGCTACGGCCACGGCGCGACGCGCCTCGTCGGCGGAATGGTTGCGGCCGAGCGCCTTCAGCGCGGCGTCGTCCAGCGCCTGCACCCCCATGGACAGGCGGTTGATCCCGGCGGCGGCCAAGGCTGTGAAGCGGTCGGCCTCGGCGTCGGTGGGATTGGCCTCCAGCGTGATCTCGATGGGGCCGCGCGGGGCGAACAGGGCCTGCGCCCGCTCAACCACCCGGGCGACGGCGGCGGGGTCCATCAGCGAAGGGGTGCCGCCGCCGAAGAAGATCGAGGCGAGCCGCCGCGGGTCGGTCAGGGCCGCCTGCGCCGCGAGATCGGCGAGGATGGCGTCGACCAGCCGGGCCTGCTCCTCCGTCCGGCCCCGGTCGCGCACGACGTTGAAGTCGCAATAGGGGCAGATCCGGGCGCAGTAGGGCCAGTGGATGTAGAGCGCGACGTCGCTGCCGGGGTGGGGGGGCATGAAGGGGGTGACGGGTGGTTGGGGTGAAAAGTGAATGGTGAGTCGTGAGTAGACGCAGCGTGCCGGCGCTGACGCCCGAGGGTCTTGATCGCTTTCGGACTCGAGCGCCAGCGCGCACTCAATCGCCATTCACGACTCACTGCTCACTCTTCACTCAGTCCATCAGCGCCGCCTTCAGCTTTTCCAACGCCCGCGCCCGGTGGCTGAGCGAGTCCTTCACCGCCGGATCCAGCTGGCCGAAGGTCTGCGTCTGGCCCTCCGGGATGAAGATGGGGTCATAGCCGAAGCCGCGATCGCCGCGCGGAGGGAAGGTCAGCAGGCCGTGGACCTGGCCCTCGACCACCACGGCGGGGCCGTGCGGCCAGGCGACCGCGAGCGCCGAGGTGAACCAGGCGCGCCGGTCGTCGGACCGGATTTCCTCGAGGCGTTCCTCCACCCGCCGCATGGCGAAGGCGAAATCCTTCTCCGGACCGGCCCAGCGAGCGGAAAAGATGCCCGGCGCGCCGTCCAGGGCCGCGACCGACAGGCCGGAGTCGTCGGCCAGGGCCACCTCGCCCGACAGGTCGGCCGCGTGGCGGGCTTTCAGCAGGGCGTTGCCGACGAAGCTACCCTCCGTTTCCTCGGGTTCGGGGATGTTCAGGCTTCCGGCGGTGACCACCTCGTAATGTCCGCCGAGAAGGGCCGTGATCTCCGGAACCTTGCCCGGGTTGTGGGTCGCGGCGACGATGCGCATCCCTTTGACAAGTTTCAGCATTTTGACCTCAAGCGACGCTGTTACGTTTCATTGCACAAGTTTAATATCGTTAAACGATATGTAACATGACTTCCACCGGTGCACGTCCTATCTATTATCTCAAGAACGGACGCCGCGACGTTCTCCGATTTGAGCCCCAAGGGCAAAATCGATGCAGCGGGATAACGAAAGAGGGGTGAAAACATCCCTCGCTCAGAGATCAACGGAGAACGACTATGAACACCATGAACGCTTCCTACTTCGTCGAAAAGATCGGCCACGGCGTGCTGAACACCTTCCTCCTGGCCGCCATGCCGACCGCCTTCATCGCGACCCTCGTCCAGTTCTTCTGACCTGACCGGTCACGGAGCTTTGACGATCCGCATGACAACCGCGATTAATAAGACCGCGCGCGGGTTCGCCGGACCCCGCGCGGCGATCGCGCCCCGACGTCCGGCCTGAAAGGCGCCGCCGTCATGCGTATCCCGAACCTGTCTGCTCTCGGGATCCGCCTTCCGCGTCTGGCCCCCGGCCGGATGAGCCGACTGCTCGGCGCGGTCCTTCGGGTCGCCTTCTGGGCCCTGACCCTGGCCACCGCCGCGGCGGTCTGCCTGTTCATCTTCATGATTTTCGTGCCGCTGGGCGTCAACGGCGTGACCGTGGCCACCGATTCCGGCGGAATCAGCGTGCCGGTCCCGCGCGTCTACATCCTGTTCGCCGTCGGCGCGATCACCGCCTATCTGGGCGGTTTCTCCCTGATCCTGCATCACCTGCGCGCGATGGTGCGCGCCCTGCAGATCGGCGACCCCTTCCAGCCCGCCAATGTGAGCCGCCTGAAGCAGATCGGCGTGACCCTGACCGTGGTCACCGGCGGCGCCTGGGCCGGCCAGTATCTGGTGTCGCGGCTGGTGCGCGGGGAACTGGAGCCGCCGAGCCTGTTCGATCTGGTGACCCCGGCCTTTTCGGTTCTGGTCGTCTTCGTCCTGGCGGAAGTGTTCCGCGAGGGCGCGCGCCTGCGCCGTGAATCCGAGCTGACCATTTAATGTTGGCGCGCGTCCAAAAGGCTCCGCCTTTTCGACCCGGCGCGCGCCGGGTAGAGAGTTTCCATGGCCATTCGCGTCCAGCTTGATCGTATTCTCGTCGAACGGCGCATGTCGCTGACCGAGCTGGCCGACCGCGTGGGCGTGACCCTGGCCAATCTGTCGATCCTGAAGACCGGCAAGGCGCGGGCGGTGCGGTTTTCGACCCTGGACGCCCTGTGCCGCGAGCTGAATTGCCAGCCCGGCGACCTTCTCGCCTGGACCCCCGGTCCGCAGGAGACGGCTCCGGACGAGGACCTCGACGGCGCCTCATGAGCCGGGGGGACGATCTCAGTCCCGACGACCGCCGCATCTGGGCCCGCGTCACGAGCTCGGTGAAGGAGAAGGTCGCGAAGAAGGCGCTCCGCGTCACGCCGGGCGTGGCCGAGGGTGACGCAAGCGCCGTCCTCCCGCCCAGAGGGACGGGCAGGACCCCGCCGAAGCCCGCCCGGCCGCGTCCGGCCGGCGTCCCCGTTTTCGCAGAGCCCTCGCCCCCGCCGTCATCCCGCAGTCGAGGCGCGCCGGAAGAGCTGGAGCCGCGCCGCAAGCGCCGCCTGTCGCGCGAGCGCGATCCGATCGAGGCGAAGATCGATCTGCACGGGTACGGTCGCTTCCAGGCCCAGGACGCCCTGACGGCCTTCCTGCTCGGCGCGCAGGCGCGGGGCTATCGCTCGGTGCTGGTGGTGACCGGGCAGGGCCGTCGCGGCGGCACGGGCATCATCCGCGCCTCGGTGCACGAATGGCTGGCCGCGCCGGGACTGCGGACGGTGGTGTCCGGGTTTGCGCCCGCCGCCCGCCATCACGGCGGGGACGGGGCGCTGTATGTGACCATTCGCCGGAGCTAGAGGCGGCCGGCGGCGTGCCGGGAAGTGATTGGTGATTAGTGGTTGGTGGATGGCCGTTGAACGAGCGGCTCCAGGACGACCTCTGAACGAGGACGCATCGAACCACCAATCACCAACCACCAGTCACGAACCAGCCCCCGTCAGCCCAGAACCAGTCCCGCCTCTTCCGCCAGAGTCTTCAGCGACACCATCGGGCGCGGGCCCCAGTGGGCGATGACTTCGGAGGCGGCCAGGGAGCCGAGCTTGCCGGCGTCCTCCAGCGACAGGCCGCGGGCCAGGCCCAGCAGCAGGCCGGCGGCGTACTGGTCGCCGGCGCCGGTGGTGTCGATGACCTTGTCGACCGGGAAGGCGGCGACCGCGACGCGCTGGTCGCCCGAGATGACGACCGAGCCTTCGGCGCCGCGGGTGACGGCGGCGACCTCAACCCTTTCCGCCAGACGCGCGGCGGCGGCGTCGAAGTCTTCGGTTTCGAACAGGGCGGCCAGTTCGGCCTCATTGGCCAGGACGATGTCGGCCGAGGCCTCGATGAAGGCCAGGAGCTCGGCGCGCCAGCGGTGGACGACGAAGCTGTCCGACAGGGTGATGGCGACCTTGCGACCGGCCGCGTGGGCGGCGGCGGCGGCGGCCTCGAAGGCGGCGCGGGCCGGGGCCGGGTCGAACAGATAGCCTTCCAGATAGACGATGGCCGAGGCGCCGATCAGGTCGGCGTCGATGTCGGCGACGGTCAGCTGGTTGGCGGCGCCCAGGAAGGTGCACATGGTGCGCTGGCCGTCCGGGGTGACGTTGATCATGCAGACGCCGGTGGCGTGGCCCGAGGCGGCGCCGTCCGTCAGGACCGGGGTGTCGAAGTGAACGCCGACGGCGCGGATGTCGTGGGCGAAGACGCCGCCGAGCTGATCGTCGGCCACCTTGCCGATATAGGCCGCGCGGCCGCCGAACCCGCCGACGCCCGCGACGGTGTTGCCCGCCGAACCGCCCGAGGCTTCGACGCCGGGAGCCATGGCGGCGTAGAGGGCGGCGCTCTGGCCGGCGTCGACCAGCTGCATCGAACCGGCGATCAGGCCCTGGGCCTCGAGGAAGGCGGGCTCGCAGGGGGCCAGGACATCGACGATGGCGTTGCCGACGGCGATGACGTCGTATTGGGGAGCGGTCTGGGTCATGGGCGGGGCAATATCGGTTGAGGGTGAAGAGTGCTAGTGACTCGTGAGTGGATGACGCATGACACCTGTCGGCGCTGAGGCCTGCTCACAGCCCCGCTGAGGCCTTCACCACTCCCGACGCACCAGCACTCTTCACCCCTTTCGACGGCCCGGCTATCACCAGTGCATGACCCGTATCGCCGTCCTCACCCCCGATCCCGCCGATCCCTCCTACGCCGGTCAGTGGCCGGGCGTGCTGGAACGCCTGTCGACGGCGCTGGCGGCGGCGGACATCACCGTCGAGCCGACGCCGTGGACCGACCATGTCGCGGACGCGTCGCGCCTGACCGATTATCCGCTGGTCCTGCCGGTGATCGTCTGGGGCTATCACCGCGACCATCAACGGTGGATCCAGGCCTGCCGGACCTGGGAGGCGGCGGGGGTCCGGATGCAGAATCCGGCGTCGGTGATCGGCTGGAACTCGGACAAGCGCTATCTGGGCCGCCTGGCCGACAGGGGCGTGGCCGTTCCGGACACGATCTGGGTCGACGGGGTGAGCCAGGCTGACGTCGACGCCGCCTTTGATCGCTTCGGCGCGGAGGTGGTGGTGGTCAAGCCGCGCGTCTCGGGCGGGGCGTGGAAGACGCTGCGGCTGGCGCGGGGCGAGGTCCTGGACGGTGCGCCCGAAGGACCGGCGATGATCCAGCCCTATCTGCCGTCGATCGAGACCGAGGGGGAGACCAGCCTGCTGTTCTTCGGCGGCCGGCTGAGCCACGTGGTCAACAAGCGGCCGGTGGACGGCGACTTCCGCATCCAGGTGCAGTTCGGCGGCCGGTATACGGCCCTGCCTGAGCCGCCGGAGGGGGCGCTGGCGCTCGCCGGGGCGACGCTGGAGGCGATCGGGGAGGACCTGCTCTATGCGCGGATCGACATGGCGCGGGCGCCGGACGGCGGCTGGCGTCTGATGGAGGCCGAACTGATCGAGCCGGACTTCTATCTGGGATCGGCGCCGGACGGCGGGCGGAATTTCGCCGACGCCGTCCGGGCCTTGCTGGACCGCTGATCAGGCGGCTTCGCGCAGGGGCGGGAGCAGGTTGTCCAGCTCCAGCAGGCTGATCATGCCGCCGTCGACGGCGAAGATGCCGGCGATCAGGCCGGCGGCGTCGCCCTGGCCCATCTCGGGGGTTTGCTGAAGAACGGCGTCGTTCATCTGCATGATCTCCGACACCGCCTCGACCAGCAGGCCGACGGTGCGCCCGCCGCAGCGCGCCACCATGATGGCGTGCCGGGCCGACGGCTCGGAGGTCGGCAGGCCGAGCCGGGCCGCCAGGTCGATGATCGGCAGGACGGTGCCGCGCAGATTGACCACGCCGGTCATCCACGAGGGCGCCTCGGGCAGGGGGGTGACCGGCGTCCAGCCCCGGATCTCCAGCACCGAAATAATGTCGATGCAGAAGGCCTGGTCGCCGACGCGGAAGCCGACCAGCTCCCGCGTCGCGCCGTTGGCGAGGTCCGCCGTCATCAGAACTCCTCCCATCCGTCCGTGACCACGGCGGCGCGGGCCCCGCCCCCGGCGACCATGCGCTGGCGAGCCGGAGGCGCGGAGGGGGCGGCATAGGTCTCGATCCGGGCCTCGACGGCGCGCACGGGACTGGGCCGGCGGCCGGCCTCGCTGACCCGGAAGCGTCCGACCAGTTCGGCCAGGGTCGCGGATTCGCGGTTGAGGTTCAGGCTGGCGGCGGTCGATTCCTCCACCATGGCGGCGTTCTGCTGGGTGACCTGGTCCATATCGTTCACCGCGGTGTTGACCTGGGCCAGGCCGGAGGCCTGTTCCTGGGTGGAGGCGCGGATCTCGCTCATCAGTTCGCTGATCTCGCCGATGCGGCTGACGATGCCGGTCAGGGCCTCGCCGGACTGGCGGACCAGGACCACGCCGTCCTTCACCTGGGCGCCGGAGGCCGAGATGAGGGTCTTGATCTCCTTGGCCGAGTCCGCCGACCGCTGGGCCAGGGCGCGCACCTCGGAGGCGACGACCGCGAAGCCGCGTCCCGCTTCGCCGGCGCGGGCCGCCTCGACCCCGGCGTTCAGGGCCAGCAGGTTGGTCTGGAAGGCGATCTCGTCGATGACGCCGATGATCTGGCCGATCTGGTCCGACGACCGTTCGATCTCGCCCATGGCCGTGACGGCGCGCTGGACGACGTCGCCGCCGTTGCGGGCCTGGTCCCGGGCATGGCCGACGACGGTGTCGGCCGACTGGGCGTTCTCGGCGGTCTTTTTCACGGTCGCCGTGATTTCGTCCAGGGCGGCGGCGGTCTCCTCCAGCGAGGCGGCCTGACGTTCGGTGCGGCGCGAGAGCTCCTCGGCCGCGCTGCTGATCTCGCCGGCGCCGGACTGCATGGAGCCGGCGTTGCTGCGGATGACTCCCATCGCCTCGTCCATGGCGGTCATCGCGCCGTTGAAATTCTCGCGCAGGGGGCCGTAGCGGCCCGGGAAGTCGCTGGTGATGCGATAGGACAGGTCGCCGGCGGCCACGGCGGCCAGGCCGCGGCCCGTGTCCTCGACCACGCGGGCCTGAACCTCGGCTTCATGGCGGTCCGCCTCGGCGCGACGTTCCCTCTCCAGCTCGGCGGCGGTCACGTCGGTGGCGAATTTGACCACCTTGTAGGGCTTTCCGGAGGCGTCGAGAATCGGGTTGTAGGACGCCTCGATCACGGCCCGGGCGCCGCCCTTGCCGTAACGGGTGAATTTGTCGGCGATGAACTCCCCGGCGTTCAGCCGCCGCCAGAAGGCCTTGTATTCCGGGCCGGCGGCCTCGGCCGGATCCATGAACAGGCTGTGGTGGCGCCCGCGGATTTCGTCCAGCTCATAGCCGACCACGGCAAGGAAGTTGGGGTTGGCTGTACGGACCGTGCCGTCGAGCTCGAATTCGATGACGGCCTGCGATCTGTGAACGGCGGCCAGCATGGCGCGCAGTTCCGAGAGTTCGGCCGAGTTGTCGACCGAACGCCCGCGAAGAAGGGTCTTCATGGCGGTTCTCGATATGTGAAGGACTGGGAGACGCGAACTGCACTGACCGTGACAACAAATGCTTTACGGCAGGCGCCCGTTTGCTTAGCGCGCTATATATTATGGCGAAACCTGCATTTTTCTCCCAACACGGGCATCCGGTAACGTCGGAATCCGACCTGTGCTACGGCGGCGGCGTTCCACTCTATTGTTACGCTTCCCGCCCCCCAGGAGAGCCGTGCCGACCTCAAGATATTCCCTGCAATTGAAAGTTGTTAACAGCGTCTCGCAGGCTGCGCGGCGCTGGCAGCAACGGTCGGCCGAGGCCTATCGGGGCGCGGGGCATGCGGGCGCGCCCATGAGCCTGCTCTATGTGCTGGCGGACGCCCGGCGGGGGCTCACGCTGACCGAGATCGCCGACCGGATGAAGATCACCGGCGCCAGCGTGACCCGTCTGGTGGACTGGCTTGAGGATGCGGGACTGGTCTGCCGTCGTCGCCTGATCGGGGACGGCCGGTCGCGTCTGGTGGTGATGCAGGAGAAGGGAGTGACGGCGCTGGCCGCGTTCGACGGTCTGGCGGCGGCGATGCGCAACCGGGTCTTCGACGGGGTTCCGGACGACGAACTGGTCACGGCCCTGAAGGTCCTGGACACCCTGGCGGCCCGGCTGATGACCGACCCGGGCCTGCGGTCGGAAGAGGGCGGCGCCGGGGACGAGACGGCGGACGCCTGATCACGCCCTCAGGCGGCCTCGCCGAGCGCCAGCAGGCCGGCCCGGGACGGGCAAAGGTCACTGATCACGCAGGCGCTGCATTTGGGCCGCCGCGCCGTGCAGGTGTAGCGGCCGTGCAGGATCAGCCAATGGTGCGCCTTGGGCAGCCAGTCTTCCGGGACGATCCGGTGAAGCTGGGCCTCGACCTTGTCGGGCGTTCCCGCATTGGCCAGCCCCAGCCGGTGGGAGACGCGGAAGACGTGGGTGTCGACCGCGATGGCGGGTTCGACACCCATCTCATTCAGGACGACGCTGGCGGTCTTGCGGCCCACGCCGGGCAGGGCCTGCAGGTCCTCGCGGTTCAGCGGGATCTCGCCGCCGTGTTTCTCCAGCACGATGCGGCTCAGCGCGATGACGTTCTTCGCCTTGCCGCGATACAGGCCGATGGAGTTGATGAAGGGGATCAGCCCCTCTTCGCCCAGGGCCAGCATCTTCTCCGGCGTGTCGGCGACCTTGAACAGCGTGTCGGTGGCCTTGTTGACGCCGACGTCGGTGGCCTGGGCCGAGAGGGCGACGGCGACCACGAAGGTGAAGGGGTTGGTGTAGTTCAGCTCGGTCTTCGGGTCCGGCATGAAGGCCGCCAAGCGCTCGAAGATGGTCTCGACCCGATCCTCGTCCGGGGGCCAGCGCAGCACCGGGATGGCCGCGCCGGTCATGACGGCGGGACGTTTGGGGGCGGGGGTCTTCGGACGCTTGCGCGCGGGCGGCTTCATTCCTCTACGTCGCCGGGCGCGGGGCCGGGATCAAGTCCCAGCGCCGCCAGCGCCTCCCGCGCCGCGCGTTCGCCCTCCATCCAGGCGCCGTGGGCGGTGCCGTAGAAGGCCTCGGCCGTGGCCTCGCCCGCCAGGAAGATGCGGTTCTCGACCGGGACCTTGAGCGTTTTCCGGTCGCCCGCATGGCCGGGCAGGGCGTGGGAATAGGCGCCCCGGGACCAGGGATCGGCGCCCCACAGGGTCGCGACCACGGGCGACAGCCGCTTGCGCATGTCCGATCCCAGCAGATGGACCAGTTCATCGACGGCGAAGGCGTGGAAGCCCTCCTGGCCCTCGGCCTCCAGCCCCCGGGCCAGGTCGCCGCCGTAGTAGCCCTCGATCATCGAACGCCCGAACGGTCGAAGGTGGTAGCCGCCGGTGTCGGCCGTGTCGGTACGGCCCCAGAGCTGGCTGTCGGGGGGGAAGTCATCGGCCCCCGTCACGCTCATGTGCAGCTTGGAGGCCAGACCGAGCGGCACATGAGCGGCGGCCTCCACAAGGGCGGGCAGGGGCGGGTCGAACGTCAGCGTTTCCCGCGCGATCAGGTCGGTGGGGACGGTGACGATCACTGTCCGGGCCTCGATGCCGCCCCGATCCGTCGTCAGCTTCAGCGCCGGGCCGGTGTGATCAATCCTGCGCACCGGACAGTCGGTGACGACCGGGACGGGACGTCCCAGGGTCTCGATCAGCCGTCCGTATCCCTCGCGCACGCGCCAGTTCACCCCCGTGTCGCGATAGGCGTCGTAGTCGAGGATGGAGACCTCGGCGAAGCGCGCGCCGTTCAGGGCCCCGGAGATGGCGTCCATGCGTCCGTTCCAGCGGCCGCCGGGCTCCATCAGGGTCGAGGCCGGGCCCTCTTGCCCGTGCGCGGCGGCCTCGGCGATGCGCTGGTCGAAGGCGTCGAAGGCGGCGCGGAATCCGGCGATCTCGGCGTCGCTGGTCTCGTGATTGAAGGCCTGGCTCTGCCAGGGCGGCGGGGTGCGGTCGAGGGTCAGGCCCGCAGGCTCGACCCTCGCGGCCAGCGGGTTCTCGTCCGCCGAATGCAGCCAGCCGCAGCCCATGTCGAGACCCTGGCCCTCGAACGGCAGCGTCCAGGCGCGTCCGCCGATCCGGTCCCGGGCCTCCGGCACGACCACAGTCAGGGGGCGGCCTGCAAGGGTCCGGGCGGCGGCCAGACCCGCGGCGCCGGCGCCGATGATCACGATGTCTGCGGAGGCGGGGAGTGACACGGAAACCTCAGTCCTTACGTCGCGAAACATGACGTGTTGCGGCGCCGAAACAAGGGAGTTGATTTCTGGACATGACTGTCCATTTATGCGCGACGCTTTAACGCACCCTCCCCCCCGCATGAGTTCCGACATGGCCGTCAATCCCGCCGTCAAGAAACGACTTCCCCTGATCATCGCGGGCGTCGTCGCCCTTGGCCTCGTCGTCGGCGGGGTCGTCTGGTGGCAGGGCAAGCAGCGGTGGGAAGCCACCGACAACGCCTTCGTCCAGGCCGACACGACCTCGCTCAGCCCCCAGGTCGAGGGCTATGTGGTCGAGGTGCTGGTGGCCGACAACCAGCGTGTCGAGGCCGGGCAGGTCCTGATCCGTCTGGACGACGCCGACGCCAAGGCCCGGCTGGCCCAGGCCGAGGCCAATCTGGCGGCCCTTGAAGCGGCGGTGGGCAATGTCGACGCCCGCGCCCTGCAGGAACAGGCGATGATCGCCAGCCGCGCCGCCTCGGTGGCGCAGGCGCAGGCCCAGGCGGACCTGGCCCGTCAGCAGGTCAGCCGCTACAGCCAGTTGGCCGAGCAGGGGTGGGTTTCCCAGCAGCGGATCGAGACGGAGCGCGCCAGCGCCCGCACGGCCCAGGCCTCGGTCGCCGAGGCCCAGGCCGCCCTGGCCGCCGAGCAGCGCACCGCCGGCGTTCTCGGCTCGAGCCGGGAGCAGTCGGTCGCCTCGGTCGCCCAGGCCCGCGCCCTTGTCGATCAGGCCCGGATCGCGCTGGACCGCACCGTCATCCGCGCGCCGGTGTCGGGCGTGGTCGGCGCCCGCGGCGTGCGCGTGGGCCAGTATGTGCGGCCGGGCGGGGTGATCCTGTCGATCGTGCCGCTGGGCGACACCTATGTGGTGGCCAATTTCAAGGAGACCCAGCTGGACCGGATGCGGCTGGGACAGGCGGTCGAGATCAAGGCGGACGCCTTCAAAGGCGAGCCCCTGGTCGGCCACATCGACAGCTTCGCTCCGGCCACCGGTTCGGAGTTCGCCCTGATCCCCGTTGAGAACGCCACCGGCAACTTCACCAAGATCACCCAGCGCGTCCCGGTCCGCATCCGTGTGGATCGCCGCGAGGGCGCGGTCCTGCGTCCCGGCCTGTCGGTCGAGGTGAAGGTCGATCTGAAGAGCGAGGGCGGACAGACCTTCGCCGAATCCGCCGCCGCCCCGGTCCAGACCGCCGCGCGCTGAACTTCGCCCCGAACGGGGAAGGTTGAACCATGACGTCCCAGTCCGTCGCGCAGGATGCGGCCTCCGCGCCCGCCGAGCCCCAGGTCAACTGGACGATCCTCCTGCTCGGTTTCGCCGGGATGGTGATCGGCCAGTTCATGGCCATTCTCGACATCCAGATCGTTGCCTCCTCCCTGCCGCAGATCCAGGCGGGGGTGGGCGCCTCCGCGGACGAGATCAGCTGGATCCAGACCGCCTATCTGATCCCCGAGGTCGTGATGATTCCCCTGTCGGGCTATCTGTCGCGGCTGTGGGGGACGCAGAAGGTCTTCCTGCTGTCCTGCGCCGGCTTTCTGGTCATGAGCGTCGCCGTCGGCCTGTCCGCCTCGGTCGAGCAGATGATCTTCTTCCGGGCCATCCAGGGTTTTGTCGGCGGGGCGATGATCCCGACCGTCTTCGCCGTGGCCTTCACCGCCTTCCCGCCGGCGCAGCGCGTGACCGCCAGCGTGATCATGGGCCTGATCGTGACCCTGGCGCCGACCATCGGCCCGACCCTGGGCGGGCACCTCACCGAGCAGCTCAGCTGGCGCTGGCTGTTCTTCATCAATGTGCCGCCGGGTCTGCTGGTGCTGTTCCTGGTCAGCCGCTACGCCAATTTCGACAAGGGCGACCCGTCGCTGGCGAAGGGGTTCGACTGGCTGGGTCTGGCCCTGATGGCGACCTTCCTGATGAGCCTGCAGTTCGTGCTGGAGGAGGGCGCCAAGAACGACTGGTTCGCGGACGAGGAGATCCTGCTGCTGACCGTGGTCACCGCCGTGACCGGGCCCGCCTTCGTCTGGCGCACCCTGACCTACTACAATCCCATCGTGGAGCTGCGGGCCTTCGCCAATCGCAACTTCTTCGTCGGCGTGGTGATGACCTTCACCGTCGGCCTGGCCCTGTTCGGCGGGACGTTCCTGCTGCCGCTCTTCCTGGGCCGGGTGCGGGGCTATTCGGCGGCCGAGGTGGGCACGACCATGGTCGTCTCGGGTCTGGCGATGTTCGCCACCGGTCCCTTCGCCGGGCGACTGGTGCGGCTGGTTGATCCGCGCATCCTGATGTTCGGCGGGTTCATGATGTGCGCCTGGGGCATGTGGGACGCCCATGCGGTGACCAGCGAGTGGGGCTTCTGGGAGTTCGCGGGCGTCCAGGCCCTGCGCGGCGTCGGTGTGATGATCGCCATGATCGCCTCGCAGCAGGTGACCATGTCGACCCTTCCGCCGCACATGGTGAAGAACGCCTCGGGGCTGGTGAACCTGTTCCGTAACGTGGGCGGCGCGGTGGGCCTGGCCCTGCTGAACACCTCCCTGACCAGCAACACCGCCCTGCACATGAGCGAGCTGACGCAGAACATCCAGAACACCAACGGCGCCATGCAGGGGCTGCTGGCGGGCATGCAGGAGCGGTTCGCCGGCTCGATCGATCCGGCGGGGTCGGCGATGAAGGCGGTGTTTGGCATGCTGCAGCGGCAGGCGACCACCCTGGCCTTCGGCGACGCCTTCGCCATGCTGGCGATCGGCTGCGCCTTCGCCGCCTTCGTCACCCTGCTGGCCAAGCCGGTGAAGCCGCAGCCGGGCGCGCCGCCCGTGGCCTCGGACGCCCACTGATGCCCCGCGTTCCCGGACAGGTGGATGCGGCCAAGACCGAGGCCATCCTGGAGGCGGCGCTGGCGCTTTTCTCCGAGAAGGGCGCGGCCGTGTCGATGGAGGCGATCGCCCGGCAGGCGGGGGTCTCGCGCCAGACGCTGTACAACCGCTTCCCGTCCAAGACCGAGATCGGACGGGCGCTGGCGGCCCGGCGGTCGGACGCGATCAGCGCGCCCCTGCGGTCCGGAGGCGATCCGGAGACGGTCCTGACGGCCATGGCCGCCGGCCTGCTGGAAAAGATTTGCGGCGGCGACGGCCGGGCCTCGATGCGGGGAGTCGCCCTGATGTCCCCGCATACTCCTGACATCGCCCGGGCCATCTATGACGCGGGGCCGGCCGAGGGGCTGAGGCGTCTGGCCGTCTGGCTGGCGGAGCAGGACGCCGCGAAGACCCTGTCGGTTCCCGATCCCCACGCGGCGGCCGAGATGTTCGCCGGCATGACGCTGGGACATGGTCATCTGCGCGGGGTCCTGGGCGTGCCCCATCCGGCGTTCGACATCCAGGCGCGGGCGCGGGAGACGGCGCGGCGGTTCATCCGGGCTTTCGCCCCCTGACCTTCCCCGCACGGACGATAAGGGTGTAGACCGGCCGGGTTCCCGATTGCGAGTACCGCCCCATGTTGATGCACCTGTCGTCCTGGCCCGAGATCGACGCCCGGCTGAAGTCCGTGAAGACGGTGGTCGTGCCGATCGGCTCGAACGAGCAGCATGGGCCGACGGGTCTGCTGGGCACCGACTGGCTTTGCCCCGAGATCATCGCCCACGCCGCCGAGGCGACGGATGAGCAGCTGGTGGTCGCCCCGACCTTCAACATCGGCATGGCCCAGCACCATCTGGCCTTCGCCGGGACCATCTCCCTGCGCCCGTCGACCTTCATGGCGGCGATCACCGACTGGGTGAACTCGCTGAGCCGCCACGGCTTCGAGCGCATCTATTTCCTGAACGGCCACGGCGGGAATGTCGCGACCATCGAGGCGACCTTCGCCGAAATCTACGCCGAGTGGTCGTTTGTCGAGGAGCGTCCGCCCTTCGTGCTGAAGCTGCGCAACTGGTGGGACCTGCCCGGGGTGACCCCCCTGTGCAACCGCCTGTTCCCGGTCGGGCACGGGATGCACGCCACCCCGTCGGAGATCGCGGTGACCCAGGCCGCCTATCCGGACCGCATCAAGACGGCGGACTATGCGCCGAAGATCGCGCCGGTCGGGCCGATCCGTGATGCGCTGGACTATCGCGCCCGCTTCCCGGACGGCCGGATCGGCTCGGACCCGGCCCTGGCCAGCCCCGAGCACGGCCGGACCATCATCGATGCGGCTGTGCCGGGATTGCTACAGGACGTCGCCGACTTTTCGGCGGAGGTCTTGCCGTAAGGCGGGACCGGGCGCACCGTCACGGCATGAGCCCCATCGACGAGGCCGCGCGGGCCGCCCGCGCCGGACAGGAACTTCTGGAAGCCTCGGGCGATGTGATCGCCCGGCGGCTGACCATCATGGCCGAGGCCGTGGCCGATCCGGCGAAGGCGGATCTGGCCGAACTGACCCTGATGGGGTCCGAAAAGCTGGACGCCATGACGAAATCGGCCCGGATCGGGCTGAACGGCGCGGCGGTGCTGGCCCAGACGGCCCAGTCGGTCGCCGCGCGGGAAACCGCGGCCGCGGGCCGGGCCCTGGAGGCGGTGCTGCGCTCACAGACCCCGACGGAGATGGTGGCCGCCCACAGCGCCTGGGCCGCCGACGCCTGGACCCGGACCCTGGAGCAGGGCTGGGCCATGGGCGCGGCGATGCTGAAGCTTCAGACCGACGCCCTGCAGCCGATCCACGCGGCGGCGGTGGCCAACGCGGAACGGCTGAGGAAGTAGCGGCCGGCCCTTACCGGAAGGGCGGCTCGTCGAAGGCGCGGAGCTTGCGGGAGTGCAGGCGGTTGCCCTCCGCGCGCAGCAGGTCGACGGCCTGGATGCCGATCTGGAGGTGTTCCGAGATGGAGCCCTCATAAAAGCGGTTGGCCTGACCCGGCAGCTTGATCTCGCCGTGCAGCGGCTTGTCCGAGACACACAGCAGGGTCCCGTAGGGCACGCGGAAGCGGTAGCCCTGGGCGGCGATGGTGGCGCTTTCCATGTCGATGGCGACGGCGCGGCTCTGGTTGAAGCGCAGGGCCGATTTGGAATAGCGCAGCTCCCAGTTCCGGTCGTCGGTGGTGACGACGGTGCCGGTGCGCAGGCGACGCTTCACTTCCTCGCCGGGCGCGCCCGAGACGATCTTGGCGGCGTCATAGAGGGCGCGCTGGACCTCGGCGATCGAGGGGATGGGGATGTCCGGCGGCAGGACGGCGTCCAGAACGTGGTCCTCGCGCAGATAGGCGTGGGCCAGGACATAGTCGCCGATGGTCTGGGACGGACGCAGGCCGCCGCAGTGGCCGATCATCATCCAGGCGTGGGGGCGGGTGACCGCCAAGTGGTCGCAGATGGTCTTGGCGTTGGACGGGCCGACGCCGATGTTGACCAGGGTGATCCCGTTCCAGCCCGGCGCGGTCAGGTGGTAGGCGGGCATCTGGTGCTTCTTCCACGCGGCGTCGGCGACGACGGCCTCGGGATTCGGCGTATCCCGCGTGACCACCACCCCGCCCGAGGTCGAGAAGGTCTCGTAGATGCTGTTCGGATCCTTGATCTGCTCCAGCGCCCAGCGGACGAACTCGTCGACGTAGCGGTTGTAGTTGGTGAAGAGGATGTAGTTCTGGACGTCCTCGACCGGGGTGCCGGTGTAGTGGCGCAGGCGGGCCAGCGAGAAGTCGGTGCGCAGACCGTCGAACTGGGCCAGCGGGAACTCGTCCTCGGCGTCCCACAGACCGTCCGAGATTTCGTCGCCGATGTGGGCCAGGTCGGTGGTCGGGAAGTAGCGGGCGATGGCCGCCGTCATGGTGGCGTCCAGCACCACGTCCGAGCCGTCCAGCACGTAGGGGAAGGGGATCTCCTGCTCGGACGGGCCGACGTCGAAGGTGGCGCCGTAGTCCTGCTCGAGCAGGGTCAGCTGCTCCTGCAGATAGGAGCGGTAGAGTTCCGGCCGGGTGACGGTGGTCGAATAGACGCCAGGGCGCGACAGGCGGGCCCAGGCGCGGATCGGCAGGCCCTGGGGGCGGTCGCCGAACCAGCTGACCCGGAGTTCGGGATAGGCGAAGAGGCCGTTGTTCCGTTCGTCGATGTCGGGACGTTCGCCGGTGGCGAGGAAGGTCTTCACCGCGTCGCGGAGATTGGCGACGGATTGTGCGTAGAGGGTTTCGAGGCGGTCCAGCGCCGCCTGTGCTGTCATCGTATTTGTCATGGCCTCCCTTAACGGAAGACCGTGACGTTGGCGAGACGGCCCCGCTGAACACCGGTTACGGCGTGTGACGGTCAGCCGAGCGTGCGCTGGAAGAAGGCGACCACGTCGTCCAGCACCGGGGCCTTGCGGCGGAACAGGGGGGAGAAGGTCGCGATCAGGTCCTCGTGCGAAAGGTCGGGATAGAGCTTCGCCTCGCACCGCCCGCCGACCGCGCGCATCCGCTCGCACAGGATGGTGGTGTCCTCGGCGTGAACCACGGTGTCGGCGGTCCCGTGGCCCAGCCACAGGGGCGGGGCGTCGGGTCGCACGAAGCTGACCGGCTGTGTCAGGGTCAGGTCCGGGGCGCGGCCGAAGGCGTTGATCGAGGCCGGGACGTCGAGTGGAAGGAAGTCGTAGGGACCTGCGAGGCCCGCGGCGGCGCGGATCAGGCCCGGGGCCTCGGCGGCGGACATGTAGCGCCGGTCCAGGGCGATCATCAGGGCGAGGTGGGCGCCGGCGGAGTGGCCCAGAACACCCAGCCGGGCCGGATCCCCGCCGTACTGCGCGGCGATCCGCCCGGTGAAGGCCGTCGCCTCGGCGCCGTCCTGGATGAAGGCGGGGAAATGCACATCGGGGACCAGTCGGTAGTCGGGGACGACCACCAGGAAGCCGCGCGCCGCCAGGGCCTGGGCGGCCCAGCCGTAAAGCGCCTTGTCCCCGTCCGACCAGCCGCCTCCGTAGAAGAAGACCAGAACCGGCCAGGGGCGATCGGTCGCCCCGGTCGGCGCCCAGATGTCGAGCGTCTGGCGGGGGAGCGAACCATAGGCGAGGTCTCGCGCCACCCGCCGGACGCCTCCGTCCCGGGGGCCCAGGCTGTTGAGCAGCCCCAGCGGGGAACAGGCGGCGACGAGGGCGCCGAGAGCGGGGGCGAGGAGGCCGCGTCGGGTCATATCCCACATACGCACGATCGCCCGCCGTGGACCAGTCGGCCGGCCTTCTAGCGGGCGGAAGCGATCAGGGCCCCGCAGTTGGCGTCCTCCGCCAGGCCCGGGTCGACGAAGGGCAGGAGGGCGACGAGCGGATTGACCACGGCGCCCAGGAGGCCGGCCAGCCCGGTCTGGCCGATGACCGAACCGGTATCGACCCCGACCCGGGGGGCGGTCAGCGGACCCTGCACCACGATCGGCGACCACAACCGGACCAGCCGGGCCTCCTTGGTCTCGCCGTCGATGCGCAGGTTCATCGTCTCGGCGTCCAGGTCGATGACGCCGGCGCCCCGGGCCAGCACGGGCTCGGTGTCAATGACGAAGGTCTCGGCCGTGGCCGTCCCGCCCGCGACCCGGAAGTCCGCGACTCCGCAGCGGATGGGGACCGAGGAGTCGTCGCCGCCCAGAAGGCGGAACAGCCCCGCCGTCGCATTGATGCCGAGCAGCTCCGCGAAGGCGGACCGCATGCGGCCCTGGGGCACCACGACGGTGATCTGCCCCTTCGAGGCGGCGGCGAAGTCGTGGATCGAGGCGCCGGGCCCTTCCAGACGGGCGCGGCCCAGGGCGCTGCCGGTCACCGTCGGGCCGCCGCCTCGCGCCGGAATGATCGACTCCAGCGGATAACCGCGCAGGCGGAAGTCGACCGTGCTGTACGGCGTATCGCGGGTTGCATTGATCCGCGCGGTCCCCCGCAGTTCGCCCCGGTTGAAGGTGAAGGCGACCGGGTCGAGATCCAGGACTGCGCCGTTCAGACCGGCGCCCAGCTCGACCTTGCGGATGTCGAGCTCGTTCCGCTTCACCCGGGCGGCGGTGTATTTCAGCGTTCCGTCCATGGACCGGAGCCGGTCGACCGCCAGGGGCGCGTCCGGCAGGAGACGGCCGGGGCGGCCGGACGTCACGACGGTGTTCCCGGCCGGGGTGACGGTGGGGGCGCCGCCGAGGACCGTCGCCAGGTCGTCGATGTCCAGCAGATTGGAATGCAGCACCGCATCCACCCGGCGACGGTCGCCGGGCTTGTCCACCGTCAGATCGCCCGACAGGTCGGACGAGCCGACCCGCCCGTTGAAGCCGGTGAAGCTGAATTTCGCCTCGTCGCGCGTCAGGGCGCCCGAAAGCCGGTACGGCGGCGTGTTCGGCAGGGCGATGCCGGTCAACAGATAGAGATCGGCCAGGTCGCGGCCCTCCAGGCTCAGGGTGGCCTGAAACTGTCCCAAATCGAACGGACGGGTGATCGAACCACGCGCCTCGAGCCGGGACCCGACCCCCGTAAGGCTCGCGCGGAAGCCGTAGGGGCGATCCCGGCGGATATTGATGAAGGGGCCGCCGGCGACGGTCAGGGTCAGGGGGGTGTCGTTGATCGTGCCACGCCCGTCGAGGCGGAAGCCCGCATCGCCGTCCGACCCTTCGCGGGCGGACACGGTGGCCTCCATCCGGATTCCACGGCGCCGCTCGTCCAGGGAGACGGTCCCGTCGCGGATGATCAACCGGTTGATCGGGGGCAGGTTCATCCCCTTGCCGTCGTCGGGTTTGTCCGGATTGAGCTGCCAGCTGCGCCGGCCGTCATCGGTGGCGATCAGGACGACCTCGGGGCGAGTGATCGAGACCAGCGGCGCCTCGATCCGGCCGATCAGCAGGGGCAGGAGCCGGACGGAGCCCTGGAAGTCGGCCACCCGCAGGGTGTCGCGGTCCCGCGCCCAGGACGGCCCGCCGATCCGCAGGTCCCGGATGTGCACGGAGGGGGTCCAGCTGATCAGCCTGACGTCCAGGTCGCCGTTCAGCTCGATCTGGCGATCGTAGCGGGCGGACGCCCACCGGCCGATCGGTCCGCGCAGCAGGTTCCAGTCGAACAGGGCGAGGAAGAGCACCACGGCGAACGTCACGCCCGCCGCCACGCCGGCCGCGATCCGGGTCCTGCGGCCCGGACGCCAATTGAGGATCGCAACCCGGGCGTGTTCGGCCTGGCGGCGAAGGCGACGGCCGGCGGATCGCAGGTCCAGATCGCGAAGCTTCTGCCAGATCGGGTTGTTTTTCAGCGGGTTGTGCACGCACCAGGGCTCCGTGGAGCTTCCTGAACGCGCGAACGGCCCGAAAGGCTCAGACGGCGGCCGGCCGGCGAATGTAAAATTTCATACTCTGAAACGTCATATAACATTTACAAAAGACGCCGTTCGCGCATTAATCGCTCCGAGTCCTGAGCATTTCAGGCGTTCTGGAGGAAATCCCATGCGTGCAATTCGCGCCCTTGCGGCCCTCGCGGTCGCCGCTTCCGCCCTGTCGGCCCTTCCGGTCGCCGCGGCGGAGACCGAGCAGCAAGCCGCCCCGGCCCGTCCGGTCATGGTCTGCGCCACCGACGCCGCCACCCGCCGCGCCTTCACTCGCGAGCATGGCGCCGCGCCGGTCTTCATCACGGCCCGGGAGGTGCAGGCCCTGCGCCCGACCGACCCGACCTGGTCGACCCCGCGCTGCATTACGGCGACGGAGCATGCCCGCCTGATGAGCCGATCGGCGAACGCCCGCGCCCGCTGACCAAAGGGGCGCGGTACGAAAAAAGGGCGCTCCCGGCGGGAGCGCCCTTTCTCTTTGGCCCGGGGCCGCGATCAGTTCGTCGGCTTCAGGTACTTGTCCAGCCAGCCGAACACCTCGTTGTGCCACTGCACGCTGTTGGCGGGCTTGAGCACCCAGTGGTTCTCGTTCGGGAAGAACAGCAGGCGGCTGTCGATGCCGCGACGCTGCAGGGCCGTGAAGGTCGACAGACCCTGGGCGGTGGGAATGCGGTAGTCGAGGTCGCCCTGAACGACCAGCATCGGGTCCCGCCAGTTGGCGACGTGGTTCACCGGGTTGAACTGCTCGTAGCCCTGCGGATTTTCGTACTGGGTGCCGCCGTACTCCCATTCGGTGAACCACAGCTCCTCGGTGCCGTAACCCATGCCGCGGATGTCGAAGACGCCGTCGTGGTTGACCAGGCATTTGAACTCGCCCGGCCAGTTGCCCGCGATCCAGTTGATCATATAGCCGCCGTAGGAGGCGCCGAGGGCGCAGGCGTTGTCGCCGTCCAGGAAGCTGTATTTCGACTGGGCGGCGGCCCAGCCCTTCTGCAGGTCCTCGAACGGGCGGTCGCCCCAGTGCTGGCTGATCGAGTCGGTGAAGGCCTGGCCGTAACCGGTCGAGCCGTGGAAATCGATCATGACGACGGCGTAGCCGGCGCCGGCGTAGGTCCCGGGGTTCCAGCGGTAGGACCAGCTGTTGCCGAACGAGCCCTGCGGACCGCCGTGGATCAGGAAGGCGACCGGATACTTCCGCCCCTCGACGTAGTTGGCGGGCTTGATGACGTAGCCGTGGACCGTCTCGTTGTTCCAGCCGGCGAAGGTGAACTGCTCGGCCTCGCCGAAGGCCAGGTTGTCCAGTTGCGGGTTCACATTGGTGATCCGCGCGGGCATTTCGCGGCCGCGGAAGGTCTTCACGAACAGCTCGCTCGGACGGGTCAGGCTGTCCTGGGCGAAGACGAAGCCCGAGGGGGTCTGCTGGAAGGCCGAGACGTGGCCGTCGCCGGTGATCGGCGTGACCGAGCCGCGGCGGAGGTCGATGCCGAACAGGCGGGTCTGGCCGACATCGCCGGCCGTGACATAGAGGGTGCGGCCGTCGCGCGACCACTGCAGGGAGTCCGCCGAACGATCCCAGTCGGCCGCAACCTGCCGGGTTTGGCCGGTGGCCACATCACGCAGGAAGATGGCGTATTTGTCGGCCTCGAAGCCCGGGCGGGCCATCGCGCGGTAAGCGAGGGTCCTGCCGTCCGGCGAATAGACCGGACCAGTGTCCCAGGCGTCATTGGCGTCGGTCAGGTTGGTCAATTCGCCGGGGGCCGAGATCGCGACCTGATAGAGATCGAAATTGGTGCTCCACGGCTCGGACCTGCCGGCTTCGCGGGCCGAGAAGACGATGCCCTGGCTGTCCGGGGTGAAGGTGAATTCGCTCTCGTCGCCGAACGGCTTGGAGGGGGTGTCGCCGTCGAAGCCGCGGGTCACGTGGACCGGCTGGCCCGATCCGTCGGTGTTCAGCACGAACAGATGGTTCTGCGTCCCGTCGTTCCAGGTGTCCCAGTGCCGCACGAACATCCGGTCATAGACCTGGCCGGTCGAGGGATCGTCGGCCACGGCCTTGTTGCGATCCACGGTGCAGGCCAGATCGGCGCAGTCCGGGAAGACCGCCAGCGACACCGCGACCTTCGAGGCGTCGGGGCTGAGGCGGTAGGCGTTCACGTCCAGCGGCAGGGCGGTCACCTGAACCGGGGCGGTTCCGTCGGCCTCGGCGCGCCAGACCTGGCTGGAGCCCGAGCGACCCGACAGGAAGTACAGCTTGCCGTCCGAGCCCCAGCGGGCGGTGTTGGCGCCGCCTTCATTGATGGCCAGACGGCGGCCCTCCCCGGGGGTCCGCAGGTCCTGGATGAACAGGGCCCCCGCGCGGCGGTTGGCGGCCACGTCCGTGGTGGTCACCGAATAGACGACCCAGCGGCCGTCCGGCGACACCTGGGGATCGCCCAGCCGGTTGGCCGAAATCATGGCGGTGTAGTCGAAGGCCTGCCGGTTTTGGGTCGCCGCCGGCGCCGGGGCGGCGGCGGGCGCCTCGGCCAGGGCGGGAACGGCGGTCGCCAGCGCGATGGCGGCGACGGCGCAGGAAAGCAGGGAGCGGTGACGCATGGGCAGGTTCCTTTGTCTTCGCCGGTTGGCGTAGCACCGGGGGCGGGCGGGCGAAAGCGCCGCCGCCTGTACTCACAAAGGCGTGCGATGGGCGCGCCAAGCCGCTTGCCGTCCTGCGCGGGAGCGGCGACAACCGGCGTCGCATGATCGCCGCCGAGACCCCGTCTGTTTCACGCCCGCCGCACATCTGCGACGTGCTGATCGCCGAGCGCGCTCCGCGTCTGACCCGGTCGCCTGTCTGGCCGCTGGCCCGGCCCCTGCTGTATCGGCTGCTCAACTATCGGCAGGCTGTGCGGATGGCGGATGCGGTGAAGCCGCTCTCCGGCGCGGGGGCGCTGGCCTATATGAGCGACCTGCTGGATCTGAAGATCTCGGTGCTGAACGGCGACCGGATACCGGCGACGGGGCGGTGTATCGTGGTGGCCAACCATCCGACCGGGATCGCCGACGGGATCGCCGTCTTCGATGCGATCAAGGCGCGGCGACCGGACGCCGTCTTCTTCGCCAACGCCGACGCCCTGAGGGTGTCGCCGCGGCTGGGCGAGGTGGTCATTCCCGTGGAGTGGGTTCACGACAAGCGCACCCGCGAGAAGACCCGGGCGACCCTGCAGGCGGCGAAGGAGGCGTTCGAGGCCGAGCGCTGCGTGGTCATGTTCCCGGCGGGCCGTCTGGCGCGGATCGCGAAGGACGGCTCGGTCACCGATCCGGAGTGGGCGCCGACCGCCGCCTCCCTGGCCCGAAAATATGAGGCGCCGGTAGTGCCGATCCATGTCGCCGGTCCCTATTCGCGCCTGTTCCACTGGTTCGACCGGTTTTCCCGGGAGTTGAGGGACATCACCCTGTTCCATGAACTGCTGAACAAACGGCGGACGGCCTTCCAGATGAAGGTGGGCAAGCCGATCCCCCCGTCGCGGCTGGACATCGACGCGGCCAAGGCGACCTATGCGCTCAAGGCCTTCACCGAACGGGTCCTGCCGAGCCAGCCGGATGCCGATTTTGCCTGAGCTGACCCTGATCCTCACCGACGCGGACGCCACCGGACGGCTGGGAGCGGCGATCGCCCCGCGGCTTGCGGCCGGCGAGTCCGTGCTGCTTTACGGGCCGCTGGGCATGGGCAAGTCGACCCTGGCGCGGGCCCTGATCCGCGCCCTGACCACGCCCGACGAGGATGTGCCGTCGCCGACCTTCACCCTTGTGCAGTTCTACGACAGCGAACCGCCGGTGGCTCATTTCGACCTCTATCGCCTGACCCGTCCCGACGAGGCGGCGGAGATCGGGCTGGACGAGGCGCTGGACGAGGGCTGCGCGGTCATCGAATGGCCGGAGCGGCTGGGGGATGATCCCGGCGCCTGGCTGGGGCCGGATCGTCTGGTTGTGACCTTGTCCGAACAGGGCGAAGGACGGCAGGCGAAACTGTCCGGCGCCGGGGCCTGGAACGGGAAGCTGAAGGACCTGCATGTCTGATCGTGAAGCCCGGCGTCTGGCGTTCCTCGCGGCAGCGGGTCTGGCGGAGGCCAGGCGCGCGCCCCTGCCCGGAGACGCGTCGACGCGTCGCTACGAGCGGCTGACCACCCCGGACGGCCGATCCCTGATGCTGATGGATCAGGCGGCCTCGGCCGAGAGCCCGCCGGCGGAACCGTCATGGACGCCCGAGCAGCGGCTGGCGTCCGGCTGGAACGCGACCGCGCGCCTGTCGGCCGGCCGGATTGAAGCCTTCGCCGCCGTGGCGGCGCATCTGAAGGGCCTGGGCCTGTCCGCGCCGGATATCGTCGCGGTCGATGCGCCCGCCGGTCTGGCGGTGCTGGAGGACTTCGGCGACGCCCTGTTCGCGCGGGTGATCGAGGCCGGGGAGGCGGAGGAGCCGCTGTATCTGGCCGCCGTCGAGGCGCTGGCGGTTCTGCATGACGCGGGGACCCCGGAGCAGTTGACGGGCGCGGCGGGCGACTGGCCCCTGCTGGTCTACGACGAGACGGCGCTGCAGGGCGGGGCCGATCTGTTCGTCGAATGGATGCCGAAGCTGGACCCGGCCCTGGCCTTCGACGCCGCGGCGATCGCCGCCTGGCGCGAGGCGTGGCGGCCGGTGGTCGAGCGGGGCGCGGCGGGGGCCAGCGTCATGGCGCACCGCGACTATCACGCCGAAAATCTCATCCGGTTGCCGGGCAGGACCGGCGCGGCCATGGTCGGGATGATCGATTTCCAGGACGCGGTGCGAGCCCACCCGTCCTGGGATCTGCACTCCCTGCTCCAGGACGCCCGCCGGGATGTTTCGTCCGCGCTGGAAGCGAAGGCGCTGGACCACTATTTCAGCCTCCGCCCGCAGGTGGACCGGTCCGAGTTCATGCGCGACTACGCCGGTCTGGCGGCGCTGAACGAGGCGCGCATCCTGGGCGTCTTCGCCCGGTTGATCGTGCGCGACGGCAAGCCGCGCTACCGCGCCTTCATGCCGCGCATGTGGGCGCACCTGAACGCCAATCTGAAGTCGCCGGGCCTCGAGACGGTCGCGGACTGGTTCGACGCCCATGTGCCGGAGTCCAGCCGCAAATGACCGACGCGCCGAAGACCGCGATGGTGCTGGCCGCGGGGCTGGGCACCCGGATGCGGCCCCTGACCAATGACCGGCCCAAGGCGCTGGTCGAGGTCGGCGGACGGGCCCTGATCGACCATGTGCTGGACCGTCTGGCCGATACGGGCGTGGAGACGGCCGTCGTCAACGTGCACTGGTTCGCCGACCGGCTGGAATCCCATCTGGCCGCCCGGGGACGGGGGCCGGCGATTGTCATCTCGGACGAGCGGGAAACCCTGCTGGAGACAGGCGGCGGGCTGAAGAAGGCTGCGCCCCTGTTGGGTGACGACGCCGTGTTCGTGGCCAATATCGACAGCGTCTGGGTTGATCGCGGCGACGCCCTGAATCAACTCGCCCGGCTGTGGAATCCGTCAATCATGGATGCCGCGCTTCTTCTCGCGACGCGCGAAGGCTCCGTCGGGTTCGAGGGCGACGGTGACTTCTTCCTCGGTGAGGACGGACGACTGACCTTCCGCGGCGAGGCTCCGTCGGCGCCCTTCGCCTATATGGGGGTGCACATCTGCAAGCCGGACTATGTCTCCGATGGACCGGACGGTCCGTTCTCGTTGAGCCAGTTCTGGCGACGGTCCGCCGCGGCGGGGCGGCTGTACGGGGTGGTGATGGAGGGCGACTGGATGCACGTCGGTGACCCCCAGGCGCGGGCCGAGGCCGAGGCGAGGCTGGCCGGGGCGGACCCCGCGCGTTGATGGAGCGCTTCGACCCCTTCACCGGAGCGGAGCCGCGCTGGTATGCGGTGGAAGCCTGGCGGCCGTTCCTTGAGGATCTGGCCGCAGGGGTGCTGGACTGGCTGGGCGATCGCCCCCCGGAAACCCTGTCCGACGCCGTCATCCTGCTGCCCAACCGGCGGGCCGCGCGGGCCTTCACCTCGGCGCTGACGAAACAGGCGGGCGGGCGCCCCGTGCTGTTGCCGCAGGTCCGGCCGCTGGGGGATCTGGAGGAGGATGAGCCGCCCTTCGCGCCCGGCGACCTCGGTCTCGACCTGCCTCCGGCGATCGCCCCCCTGACCCGCCGTTTCGAGATGGCGCGGATGATCACCGAGCAGTTCCGCCCGGACCTGTCCCCGTTGCGGGCGCTGGAGATGGCCGATGCGCTCGGGGGCTTCCTCGATTCCTGCCACCTGGAGGAGGTGGAGGACATCGGCCGCGTCGCCGGTCTCGTAGAGGGCGACCTGGCCGAGCACTGGCAGGAGTCGGCGCGATTCCTCGGTCTCGCTATCGAGACATGGCCGCGGCGACTGGAGGCCCTCGGGCTGGTGGATCCGGCCTGGCGGCGGGCGAAGCTGCTGCGTTTGCTGGCGACCCGATGGCGGGAGCGGCCGCCCGAACAGCCCGTGATCGCCGCCGGCTCGACCGGATCGGCGCCCGCGGCGGCCGATGTCCTGAACGCGGTCGCCCACGCGCCCCGGGGCTGCGTGGTCCTGCCCGGTCTTGACCTGGATCTGGACCCCGCCGTTTGGTCCCGGCTCCGGGACAACGAACAGCACCCGCAGAACGCGCTGTGGCGCCTGCTGGACGGGCGGGTTGCGCGTGAGGCGGTGCGGCCCTGGTTCAGGCCGGCGGTCGACGGCGCGGTCGAGTCGAGGGGACGGGCGCGGCAGCGCCTGCTGAACGAGGCCCTGCGGCCTGCGGACGCCACCGACGACTGGCGCAACCTGATCCGCGGCCTGCGGGCCGAGGCGGCCGGCCGGCAGTCGGCCGACCCGATCGCGGAGGGGCTGCGCGGACTGTCGGTGGTCACCGCGCGGGCCGAGGAGGACGCGGCGGCGGCCATCGCCCTGATGATGCGGGAGACGCTGGAGACGCCGGGCCGGACCTGTGCGCTGGTGACGCCGGACCTGGACCTCTCGAGGCGGGTGGCCGCCCGTCTGGGCCGCTGGGGCGTGACGGCTGACGTCTCCTCGGGCCAGCCGCTGGCCCGGATGCCGGCCGGTCGGCTGGTCGATCTGGCGGCGCGGTTCATGGCGGATCCCCTGGACCCCCACACCCTGCTGGGCCTGCTGAAACATCCCCAGGTGCGGCTGCCGCTGGATCCGCTGGACTTCGGTCAGGCGGTCAACGCCCTGGAGCGGTACGCCCTGCGCGGGCCACGGCTCAGGGACTGGGGACGCGCCAGACGGGCGTTGCTCGCCGCAGGCGAGCCGCGGGAGGATGGCCGCAGGGTCGCCGAGGCCGTGCAGGCCCGTCTTGCGGGCGCACGCGCCCTGCTGGATCGATTGGAAGCCCTGTCGGCCGGGGCCTCGACCGTGTTCGCCGCGGCGGCGACGCCGGATCTCGCGGCGAGGGCCCTGGCGGCGCTGATCGAGGCCTTGGCGGGGCAGGACGCCTGGGCGGGGCCGGACGGCGAGGCCGCCGCCGCCCTGATCGCGGGGCTGATCGAGGGCGGGCCGTCGCTCGGGCCGGTGAAGCGGCCGGAGTTCGCCGAACTGGTGCACAGTCTGCTGGCCGATGAGACGGTGCGGACGGGCGGGGCCAACCAGCCGCGCCTGCGCATCCTGGGCGCCATCGAGGCCCGGCTGGTCCGGGCCGACCGGATGATTCTGGCGGGTCTGGAAGAGGGCGTCTGGCCCAATGCGGCGCCGACCGATCCCTTCCTGTCCCGGCCGATGCGGGCGACCCTGGGCCTGCCGCCGCCGGAGCGACGTCTGGGTCAGACGGCGCAGGACTTCATCCAGGCGGCGGGCGCCGAAGAGGCGATCCTCGTCCATTGCGAACGCCGGGGCGGCCAGCCGGCGGTGAAGTCACGCTGGCTGTGGCGGCTGGAGATGCTGACCCGCGGTGCGCACGCGGAGGCGACGCCGGTCTCGATCGCCCGTCCCTCGCAGGCGCTCGAGCAGGCCCGGGCGCTGGATGCGCCGGACAGCCCGCGCCCGGCCTATGCGCCCCGACCCGCGCCCCGCCCGCCGGTGGAGCGGCGGCCGCGCGAGCTGCCCGTTACGGGCGTCGAGCGGTGGGTGCGGGATCCCTACGCGGTCTACGCCCGATATATCCTGAACCTGAGACAAATGGATCGGCCGGGGCAGTCGGCGGAGGCCATTGCCCGCGGAAACGCGGTGCACAAGGCGGTCGAGCGGCTCACCCTCTCCTGGCCGGATGTCCTGCCGGACGACTGCGCCGACCAGCTGGAAGCCCTGTTGCTGGAGGAGCTGACGGCCGCGGGCTTCGAGGATGCGGCCATGGCCCGGGAAGCGCCGCTGGCCCGAAACGCCGCAGTATGGCTGGCCGGGTTCGAAGCGGAACGTCGCGCCCGGGGCGTCGAAATCCGGGTCGAGGAACGGGTCGAAATGCTGATCCCGGGCCCCGCCGGGCCCTTCCGCCTGACCGCCAAGGCGGACCGCATCGAACTGTCGGCCACCGGCGCGGCGGTGCTGGACTTCAAGACCGGCTCCGTTCCGAGCCCCAAACAGGTACAGACCGGCTTCTCGCCCCAGCTCACCCTGACCGGCGCCATACTGGCCGAGGCCGGTCTGAAGGACTCCGGTCCGGTCGAGCCCGAGGAACTGACCTATGTGCGGGTGGTCGGCCGCAAGCAGGCGGGAGCCAAGGCGGTGCGTGGCGAGGGCGCGGAGGCCCTGGCCCTGTCCGGGGCGGCGCTGGCGGGACTGACCGCGAGGATCGCCCGCTTCGACGAGCAGGAGACCCCCTATCTCAGCTGGGTCGCGCCCCAGTACATGGGCAATTTCGGCGGCAACTACGATCACCTCGCCCGGGTGTGGGAGTGGCACGTCGTCGGCGGGGATGACGCCGGGGGAGAGGCGGAATGAGCGCCCGTATTCTTCCGGACCCGGCCCAGATCCGGGCGGCCGATCCCGGCCAGTCGGTCTTCGTCACCGCCAACGCCGGTTCCGGCAAGACCTCGACCCTCGTCGACCGGGTGGCGCGGCTGCTGCTGCGCGAGGTGCAGCCGGGGGAGATCCTGTGCGTCACCTACACCAAGGCCGCCGCCGCCGAGATGCAGGCGCGGCTGTTCGATCGGCTGGGCGAGTGGGCGGTGATGGACGATGCGGGTCTGGCCCAGTCGCTGGCCGATCTGGATGGCCGTGACCCGGCGACCCTGTCGGGGCCGGAGTTGTCGGAAGCCCGTAGGTTGTTCGCCAAGGCGCTGGAGACGCCCGGCGGGCTGAAGATCCAGACCCTTCATGCCTTCTGCGAGAAGCTGCTGCGCCGCTTCCCGATCGAGGCGGGGGTGACGCCGGGCTTCACCGTCCTGGAGGATCAGGCGGCCCTGGCCCTGTCCCACGCCGCCCGCGAGGACCTGGCCCGCGCCGCCCTCGCCGACGCTGACGGTCCGATCGGGCAGGCCTACAGCCATTTCGCGGTCGAACTGGACTGGGGCGCCTTCCAGTCCCTTCTGGCGATGATCGAGGCGGATCGGGACAAGCTGGTCGACTATATCGCGCGGGTGTCGGAGGGCCGGGCGCCCGGCCCCGATGCGGTGGTCGGGGCCGCTCCGGGCCAGTCGACGGATGCGCTTGAAGACGAGTTCATGCGGTTCCTCGACCGGTCCGAGTGGCTGGAGACGGCCTCGGCCATGGCGACGGGCGGGACCAACGACCAGAAATGCGCCGACCGGATGCGGGCGGCGGGCTGGACCTTCGCCGGCATCGCCGATGTGTTTCTGACCGGGGGCGAGCCGCGCAAGGTCATGGCGACCTCCAAGGCGCCGCCGGCCGCCGGGGGCTGGCTGGCCGATCTGCAGATGAAATATGTCGCCACGCTGGACCAGGTGCGCCGTCTGAGGGTCGTGCGCGATACGATCCACGTCCTGACCCTGGCCCAGGCCCATGCGGCGCTTTACGACCGGGCGAAGGCCGCGACGGGCGCGCTGGATTTCGGGGACCTTGTGGCCCGGACGGTGGAGCTTCTGACCCGCCGCGCGTCGGCGGCCTGGGTGCTCTACAAGCTGGATGGCGGCATCGAACATGTGCTGGTCGATGAAGCCCAGGACACGGCGCCCCAGCAGTGGGACATTCTCAAGGCCCTGACCGAGAACTTCTTCTCCGGGGACAGCGGTCGTCGCTTCACGCCGGAACCGGCGTCCGGCGAGCGTCTCGACCGGACCATCTTCGCGGTCGGAGACGAGAAGCAGTCGATCTACTCCTTCCAGGGAGCCCGGCCCGAACGCCTCCGTCAGGAGGCCCAGCGCTACGATGAACGGGTCCGGGGCGCCAACGGCCGGTTCCAAGGGGTGGAGCTGGCCAAATCCTTCCGCTCAACGCCGGAGGTGCTGGCCTTCGTCGACGCGGTCTTCGCCGGTCCCGAGAAGGCGGCGGCGCTGGTCGGGGAGGGCCTTGCGGCCGTTCCCGAACACCTCGCCATGCGCGCCGGGCAGGCGGGCGGCGTCGATCTGTGGCCCCTGCATGAGGAGCGCAAGGGGCCTGAACGTGAGGCCTGGGACGCGCCGGTGGACCAGGAGCCGGTCGCCTCGGCCCGGAAGCGGCTGGCGGCCGATCTGGCCGCGCACATCCGGCGACAGGTCGAGACGGGGGCGACCGTGCATGATCGCCGCAGCGGCGAGCTGCGTCCGGCGGGCTATGGCGACTTCCTGATCCTCGTCCGGCGTCGCGACGCCACCTTCGAGGAGATCATCCGCGCCCTGAAGTCCATCGGCGCGCCGGTGGCCGGGGCGGACCGGCTGAAGCTGTCTTCCCACATCGTGTTCGACGACCTGATCGCCCTGGCCCGCTTCGCCCTCTATCCGGATGACGACCTCTCGTTGGCCAGCCTTTTGCGCAGCCCGCTGTGCGATGTGGATGAGGACGGGCTGTTCGCCCTGGCCGGAGCCAGGCCGGACCGGCGCCGGCTGTGGCGGGAACTGAACGACCGGGCAGGGGAACGTCCGGAATGGTCCCGGGCGCGGGACATGCTGGCCTTCGCCCTGTCGGTGCGCGATCTGGATCCCTTCGCCTTCTTCACCTCGGTCCTGAACCGGGTCGACGACACCGGCCTGTCCGGCCGGGCGCGGATCCTGCGCCGGCTCGGTCGGGAGGCGGAGGAGGCGATCGACGAGACCCTCAACCAGGTGTTGGCGGCCGAGGGGAGGGGGGCGATTGATCTGGAGACCTGCCTGGCCCGGCTGGAGGCGGCCGATGTCGAGGTGAAGCGGGAACTGGAAGGGCCGCGCGGCGAGGTGCGGGTGATGACGGTCCACGGCGCCAAGGGGCTCGAGGCGCCGGTGGTCATCCTGCCGGACACCACGAGCCGGGCGAAGGCACAGGGCCCGTCCCTGATGCCGGTGGCGCTCGATGACGGGTCGGAGGCCTGGCTGATGTGTCCGGGCAGTTCGAAAGAGGATTGCGAGGCGTCGCGCGCGGCGCGGGAGGCCCGGCAGGCGCGCGCCGACGCGGAGACGCTCCGCCTGCTCTATGTCGCCCTGACCCGGGCGCGCGATCGTATCGTCATCCTCGGAAAGGGCTCCGCCAGGGCCAGGGCCGGCTTTGAGGAGGGAAGCTGGTGGGAGGTTCTGAACCGGACCTTCGAGACGCTCGAGGCGGAGGTCAGGACGGTGGACGGGATTCGTCGCTACGGCGCGGACCCCGCTATTCTGCCGCCCTTGGGGGCCTCGGCGGGCGCGCCGGTCGTCGCCCCGTCCTGGAGCCGGCTGTCGCCGCCGCCGGACGCCGCGGCGCGGATATCGTCCCCGTCGAAGATGGATGAGGTGCTCCGCATTCCGGCCCCGTCGCCGCTGGCTGCCGGGACCGGCGGTCTGGGACGGTTCCGGCGGGGAGACCTGATCCACCGTCTGTTCGAACGGCTGCCGGACGTGCCCCCGGCGGACCGGCCACAGGTCGCCCGCCGCCTGCTGTCCCGTGAACGGGACCTCACCGACGCCCAACGGGATGAGATGATCGCCTCGGCCCTTGGGGTGCTGGAGGACGCGCGTTTCGCTCCGGTGTTCGGCCCCGGGTCGCGGCCGGAAGTCGCCCTGACCGGACAGGTTGGGCTGACCGCGGTTTCGGGACGGATGGACCGTCTGGTGGTGACGCCGGAACGGGTCCTGGTTATCGACTACAAGACCAACCGGCCGGCCCCCGCCCGGATCGAGGAGGCCGATCCGGCCTATGTGCTGCAGCTGGCGGTCTATGTCTCGATCCTGAGGCAACTCTATCCGGAGCGGCCGGTCGAGGCGGCGCTGGTGTGGACCGACGGCCCGGCGCTGATGCCGGTCCCGGACGCCATGATCGCAACGGCGTTGATCCGTTGATTTGCGGGTCTGGGCTTCCCACATCGGCTGCAACGGGCCGGAATCACCCTAGGGTGAGTGGCTGAACATCTGCACACACGGCCCCGCGCGGGGCCGTCAGGAGACAATCCATGGCCACTGTGAAGGTCACCGACGACAGCTTCGAAACCGACGTCCTGAAGGCGTCCCGTCCGGTCCTCGTCGATTTCTGGGCCGAGTGGTGCGGGCCCTGCAAGCAGATCGGTCCGGCGCTGGAGCAGATCGCCGACGAACTGAACGGTCAGGTCACCATCGCCAAGGTCAATATCGACGACAGCCCGATGGTCCCGTCGAAGCTCGGGGTGAAGGGCATCCCGACCCTGATGCTGTTCAAGGACGGCCAGATGGCGTCGATGAAGGTCGGCGCCATGCCCAAGGGCAAGATCGTCGAATGGCTGGCCGAAGCCGGGGTGAAGGCCGAAGGCTGATTCGCCGCACCGGCGCCTGACATGCCGACGCCCGTCCGGTCTCCGGGCGGGCGTTGTGCTGTCTGGATCAGGTCGGCCAGGTTTCCGGACTGGCGCCGAGGACTTCGCCGGCCAGATAGAGCGACCCGCAGATGACCACCCGGCCGGCGCCGAGCCTGAGCGCCTGCGACAGGGCCTGTTGAACCGTGCCGGACGGCGTCGCGGCGAGTCCGTGGCCCCTGGCCACCGCCGCGAGCGCCTCCGGTTCGGCGGCCGCCCCCTCGAAGCCGACGGTGAAGACGGTCGCCCCGGAGGCGCGGAGGGCCTCGAAGAAGCCGCCGGCGTCCTTGTTGCCCAGCATGCCGACGATGAGGGCCGTGGGTCGGGGCGCGGCGGCTTGGCGGCACGCGAGGGTGGATGCGAGCGCACGGGCGGCGTGCGGGTTGTGCCCGCCGTCCAGCCAGATTTCAGCATCGGCGGCCTTCGCCGCCTCGGCGAAGGGGCCGGCGGTCAGACGTTGCATCCGCGCCGGCCAGCGCACCGCGCGCAACCCGTCCGCGATCGCCGTCTCGGGCAGGTCCAGTTCCAGGGCGGCGGCGACGGCGAGTCCGGCGTTGTCGATCTGGTGCACGCCCGTCAGGGCCGGCGCGGGCAGGTCGAGGAAGCGCTCCTGATCCTGCCAGGCGAGGCCGCCCCGTTCTCCCCAGGCGTCGAAGTCGATGCCCATCACCGTCAGGGGCGCGCCGACGGTCCGGGCGGCGAGCTCTATGGCGTCCATGGCCTCATGGGCCTGGCGGGCGATCAGTCCGCGTGCGCCGGGCTTGAGGATGCCGGCCTTCTCCCGGGCGATTCCGGGCAGGGACGTGCCGAGAAACTCGGCATGATCCAGATCGACCGGGGTGATCAGGCTGAGGAGCGGGCGCTCGATGACGTTGGTGGCGTCCAGTACGCCGCCCAGCCCGACCTCGATGATGGCCAGGTCTGCCGGGGTCTCGCTCATGGCCAGGAAGGCCGCGGCGGTGGTGCTTTCGAACACCGTGGCCTCGCCGGACACGGCCTCGATCCGATCAAGGATGGCGCTCAGGGCCGCGTCGCTGATCAGTTCGCCCGCCAGCCGGATACGCTCATTGAAGCGGACCAGATGGGGCGAGGTGTAGACGTGGACCTTCAGGCCGGCCGCCTCGGCGATGGCGCGCAGCAGGGCGACGGTCGAGCCCTTGCCGTTTGTGCCGGCGACGTGGATCACCGGCGGCAGGCGATCCTGCGGATCGCCCAGCGCCGCGCACAGGGTCCTCATCCGGCCGAGCGACAGGTCGATGCGCTGCGGATGGCGGGCGCGAAGACGTTCGGAGATCGGGTCCATGACCAACTATGCCTGAGCGCAATCCGGGCCAAGCTGGATCGCGTCCAAATCGACCGATTTCGCCTTTTACGCGGCCCGGCGCTTCCCGCCCATCAGCATCGACAGGATCTGACCCAGGACCTCGGGCAGGTCCCCCCGGGCGACGACCTTGTCGACCATGCCCTTCTCCTGGAGGTATTCGGCGCGCTGGAAGCCCGGCGGCAGCTTTTCGCGGATCGTCGCCTCGATGACGCGGGGACCGGCGAAGCCGATCAGGGCGCCCGGCTCGGCCAGATGGACGTCGCCCAGCATGGCGTAGCTGGCGGTGACGCCGCCGGTGGTCGGATCGGTCAGGACCACGACGAAGGGCAGTTGGGCGGCCTTCAGTTCCTGGATGGCCAGGGTGGTGCGGGCCATCTGCATCAGGCTGAGAGCGCCTTCCTGCATGCGGGCGCCGCCGGCGGCGGTGAAGCAGACCAGCGGAACGCCGCGCGCGACAGCGGCGCGGGCGGCGGCGATGAAGGCCTCGCCGGCGGCCATGCCCAGCGATCCGCCCATGAAGGTGAAGTCCTGGACGATGGCGACGGCTTCGGTTCCGTCGATCTCACCAAAACCGATCGCCATGGTGTCCTTGCGGCCGGCGGCCTTGCGCGCGGCGTTCAGGCGATCCTTGTAGGGTTTGCCGTCAGAGAATTTGAGCGGATCCTCGGGCACGTCCGGCGTGTCGATGGACTCGTACTGCCCGCCGTCGAAGGTGAAGCGCAGGCGCGTCGGCGCGTCGATGCGCATGTGACGGCCGGAAGGCGTCACCCAAAGGGCGTTCTCGAGGTCCGAGCGGTAGAGCATCTCGCCGCTGTCCGGGTCCTTGACCCAGAGGTTGTCGGGCGTGTCCCGACGGCTGACGATCTTGCGGACGCCGGGGGCGAAGCGGGACAGCCAGCCGCCGCGCTTCTCCTGCTGAGGTTTGTTCTTGTCGACCATTCGGGGCGCTTTAGACGGTTTCTTTCACGCGCGCACCCTTCACGGCGTCGGCGAGGCTGCGCACCTTCGCCAGAACGCGCGGGGCGGCGGGTTCGTTCGCCGCGAGGGCGGCCGCGACTTCGTCCACCAGAACCGAACCGGCGACGACGGCATCGGACACCCGGGCGACCTCGGCGGCCCGTTCGGGCGTCTTGATGCCGAAGCCGACCGCGACGGGGAGTCCGGAGGCCTTGCGCACCCGCTCGACGGCCGGCGCGACCGACCCGGCCTGGGCCTCCTTGACCCCGGTCACGCCGGCGACGGAGACGTAGTAGACGAAGCCTGAGGTGCGTTCGGCGATGATCCGGAGGCGGGCGTCGTCCGAGGTCGGCGTGGCGAGGCGGATCAGGGACACCTGCTGAGCGTCGAGGGCGTCCGTGAGCGGGTCGGCCTCTTCGGGCGGGCAATCGACGATGATCACCCCGTCCACGCCGCTGGCCGCCGCGTCGCGGGCGAAGGCCTCGTAGCCGTAGCTCTCCAGCGGATTGAGATAGCCCATGAGGATCACCGGGGTGTCGGCGTCGCCGTCCCGGAAGGCCTTCGCCAGCTCAAGCGTGCCCCTGAGGGTCAGGCCGGCCTTCAGGCCGCGCAGGGCGGCCCGCTGGATCGGCGGGCCCTCGGCCATGGGGTCCGAGAAGGGGAAGCCCAGCTCGATGATGTCCGCGCCTGCCGCCGGCAGGCCGCGCAGGATTTCCAGGGACTCGTCGCGCGAGGGGTCGCCGGCCATGACATAGGCGACGAAGCCGGCCCGGCCCTCCGCCCTGAGGGCGGCGAAACGGGCGTCGATACGGGAGGTGGTCATTGCACTGTCGTGGTCAGGAGGAGGGCCCGGGCCGGTCGGCTCATTGGGCCTGATCGGGTGTTCCGGCGCCGGCGCACACATTGCCCGGAATGCTGGCGAAGGCCAGCCAGGCCGGGGCGCCCGGCGCCGCGACGCGGCTCTCGTCCGCGAAGGCGAGCATCTGGAAGCCGTCGCAACCGCCGCCTTCACGACGCCGCACATAGACCACGCGATTGTCGCCTCCGCCGGCCGCGATCCAGCCCTGGCGGGTGAAATCGGCGGTGAAGCTGTCGACGACCCCGTTGATGGCGGCCTGGGTCGTGGTCACGCAGAAGGCCTGCTGCGCCAGAGCGGCGTTGCCGCCGCAGGTCGGGTCCGCGCTGACGGAGGCGATTTCCGGAATCTCGACGTTCAGCGGTGCGGGCGTTGCGGTCTGCGCCAGCGCCGGGGCCGCGATCAGGGTCGCCGCAGCGGCCAGAATGAGGGTCTTCATGGTGTCCTAGAGCTCCACGCCCAGATACTTCGCCACGGCGAAGATGTCCTTGTCGCCCCGCCCGCACATATTCAGCACGACATCGCCGCCCTTGCCCACCTCTTTCGCGATCTCGCCGACGCGGGCGAGGGCGTGGCTGGGCTCCAGCGCCGGGATGATCCCCTCCAGCTTCGAGCACAGCTGGAAGGCTTCCAGCGCCTCGGCGTCGGTGGCGGCGCGGTATTCGGCGCGGCCGATGTCCTTCAGCCAGGCGTGCTCGGGGCCGATGCCGGGATAGTCGAGGCCCGCCGAGATCGAGTGGCCTTCCAGGATCTGGCCGTCCTCGTCCTGCAGCAGGTAGGTGCGGTTGCCGTGCAGCACGCCGGGACGGCCGCCCTGGATGGAGGCGGCGTGATCCGGACCGTCCAGCCCGCGGCCGGCGGCCTCGACGCCGATCAGACGCACGCCGGCGTCGCCGATGAAGGGATAAAACAGGCCGATGGCGTTCGAACCGCCGCCGATGGCCGCGACGCAGGCGTCCGGCAGTTTTTCCTTGCGGGCGAGCATGGAGGCCCGCGCCTCGCGGCCGATCACCGACTGGAAGTCCCGCACCATGGCCGGGTAGGGGTGCGGGCCGGCGGCGGTGCCGATCAGGTAGTAGGTGTCCTCCACATTGGTCACCCAGTCCCGCATCGCCTCGTTCATGGCGTCCTTCAGCGTGCCGCGACCCGAGGTCACCGGCACCACCTCGGCGCCCAGCAGCTTCATGCGGAAGACGTTCGGCGCCTGACGCTCCACGTCGGTGGCGCCCATGTAGACGATGCATTTCAGGCCGAAGCGGGCGCAGACGGTGGCGGTGGCCACGCCGTGCTGGCCCGCGCCGGTCTCGGCGATGATCCGGGTCTTGCCCATGCGCATGGCCAGAAGGATCTGCCCCATGCAGTTGTTCACCTTGTGGGCGCCGGTGTGGTTCAGCTCGTCGCGCTTGAACCAGATGTCGGCGCCGCCGTGATGGGCGGTCAGGCGCTCGGCGAGATACATCGGGCTGGGACGGCCGACATAGTCGGTCAGGAAGCCGTCCAGCTCGGCCTGGAACGCCGGATCGGCCTTGGCGGCGTCATAGGCGTCGTTCAGCTCGTGGATGAGCGGCATCAGGGTTTCGGCCACGAACCGTCCGCCGTAGGGGCCGAACCGGCCCTCCGCATCGGGAAAGGCGTAGCTGTTGGGCAGAATGGCGGTCACGGCAGGTCTCGGCGGCGATCAATCGGTCGGAAGGGCGGTCAGGAAGGCGCCGATCAGGGCAGGGTCCTTAACACCGGGCGCGCTTTCCACGCCAGAGGACACGTCCACGAGGGGAGCGCCGGTCACGCGGACCGCTTCGGCGACGTTGGCGGGATCCAGTCCCCCGGCGAGGAACCACGGCCGGTCGAAGGCGCGTCCCCTCATCAGGCTCCAGTCAAAGGATGCGCCCACCCCGCCGGGCAGGGCGGAGCCCTCGGGCGGTCTGGCGTCGAACATCAGGTGGTCCACGACCGGTTGCCACGCCGAGGCGGCGTCGATGTCGGCCGGGATGCGGACCGACAGGGCGCGAATGATCCCGGCCCCGGTCAGGGTGCGGACCTGCGCCGCGCGCTCCGGCGTCTCCGTTCCGTGCAGCTGGATCAGGTCCGGCTTCAGGATCAGGGCGATTTCGGTCAGAAGGGCGTCGTCGGCATCGACGGTGACGGCCACGATCCTTGCCCTGCCGCGCGCCCGCTCGAACAGGGTGGCGGCGTGCAGGGGCTCAATGTGGCGGGGGCTTTTCGGAAACACGACGGCGCCGACGAAGGCCGCGCCGCCGGTCAGGGCCGCGTCGAGGGTCTCAGGCGTCGTCAGTCCGCAAATCTTGGCCCGGGTCATGACGGCGAGGTGCGCCTCCGGCGGGGCGGGGTCAAGGCGGGGCTTTCGTCAGGCGAAGATGGCGTCGATCTCGCTCGGGGTCAGCAGACGCCACTTTCCGGCGGGCAGATCGTCGGGCAGGGCCAGGCCGCCCAACCGCTCGCGGTGCAGGGCCTCGACGTGGTTGCCGACGGCGGCGAACATCCGCCGGACCATGTGGTAGCGGCCTTCGGTGACCGACACCCGCGCCTCGGTAGGCGTCAGGATTTCCAGCCCGGCGGGTTTCAGCGGCTTGTCATCGCCTTCCAGCATCAGCTCGCCCGAGGCGAACAGGGCGGTCTCGGAGCCGTTCAGCGGACGGGCCAGCTGCGCCCGATAGACCTTTGCGACGTGTTTCTTCGGGCTGATGACCCGGTGCAGCAGGTCGCCGTCGTCGGTCATCAGCAGCAGGCCGGAGGTGTCCTTGTCCAGCCGCCCGATGGTCGAGATGGCCGGGTCGCGGCGACGCCAGCGGTCGGGCAGGACGTCGTAGACCAGGGCGCCGTCCTCCTTGTGCGAGCAGGTCATGCCCAGCGGCTTGTGCAGGAGGATGACGACGCCCTGCGGCGGATCCAGCGGTTCGCCGTCGATTTCCATGCGGGTCGGCAGGTCGGGCGTCACAGGGATGCGTTTTGAAACATCGGTGATGTCCACACCGTCCAGCACGATGCCGCCCGCCTTGCCCATGCGCGCCATCTCGGCCCGCGAGCCGTAGCCCAGCGAGCCCAGAAGCTTGTCCACGCGGCTGGTCGGGACCTTGGCGGGTTTCACTTCACGGCCTCGAACACCTTGTAGCCGCCGGTGTCGGCGACCATCCGCACGCGCTTGAACGCCTCGTTCAGCTCGGCCTCGTAAGGCAGGTGCCGGTTGGCGACCAGCCACAGGGTCCCGCCCTTCTTCAGCATTCCGGCGGCCTGACGGATGAAGGTCTGGCCCAACCGCCTGTCCTCGGCGCCGCCGTCATGGAAGGGCGGATTGGTGACGATGAAGTCCAGATCGCCCTCGGTCGGCAGGGTGCGGACGTCGGCCTGTTCGACGCTGACGCGGGCGTCCTCGACGTTCCTGCGGGCCATCTCCACGGCGCGGCGGTCGAGATCGTAGAGGCGCAGGCTCGTGACGGCGGGCGAGCGCAGGGCCACTGTCGCCAGGGCGCCGTAGCCACAACCCAGATCGGCGCCCGCGCCCTTCAGCGGCGGCAGGGTCTGGGCCAGCAGGGCCGAGCCCGGGTCGATGCGGTCCCAGGCGAAAACGCCGGGCTGGGACCAGGCTTCAAGGCCGGGCACAAGACGCGGCGCGCCCGCCTCAATGGCGGCGTCCAGACCGGTCAGACCGTCGCCCTTGATCACCACGCAGCGGCGGTGGTGGGCCTTGGCGCTCTCGCCGACCTCGGCGCCGAAGGCCTCCAGTTCCTTCTTCAGGCGCGAGCCGCCCTTGTCCTTGGGGGCCATGACGTCCAGCCGTCCGCCGGGCTTCAACGCCTTCAGGGCGAGGGCCAGGGTGTAGCGCCGCTCCAGCACGCCGGGCGGGGCGTAGATCATGATGTCGTCGGCCGAGCCTTCGGCCACGCTCTCAAGCGCTGTCGCGCCCGGGATCAGGGGCGAGGTCTGGGTGGCGGCGCCGGGCGGATCGAACACCGCCGGAGGGCGGCCATGGAGGAGGGTCGTCATTCCGCTCCTCTAGAGCGAAATCGCTTCGGATGCGATTGCATCCGAACCCGGATTTCGTTCCGGCATAACTCTGGAGCCTGATTTACGGCATCGATGGATCGCGAAGCGATTCCATCTCAACCGATCCGGCTCTGGCTGACCCGGTCTGCCGGTGACACCCCGGAACGGATGGGGCACAACCCGCCCATGCTCCCCGACTCAGCTTCCGCTCCGACCCTGGCCGACGCGCGCGCCACGCTGGAGCGCGTCTGGGGCCACGCGGACTTCCGGGGCCTGCAGGCGGAGGTCGTCGCCGAGGTGCTGGAGGGCCGCGACGTTCTGGCGGTGCTGCCGACCGGGGGCGGCAAGTCGGTCTGCTATCAGGTGCCCGCGATCCTGCGGCCGGGGCTGGGGCTGGTGGTGTCCCCCCTGATCGCCCTGATGACGGATCAGGTCGAAGCCTTGAAGCAGCAGGGTGTCTCGGCGGCGAGACTGGATTCCGGCGTGTCGATGGACGACCGCTCGGCCATCTGGCGCGCAGCCCGGGCGGGCGAACTGGACCTGCTCTATGTCTCGCCGGAGGGACTGGCCCAGCCCCATCTGATCGACCGGCTGCATGAGCTGCCCCTGAGCCTGATCGCCATTGATGAGGCTCACTGTGTCTCGCAATGGGGACATGACTTCCGGCCGGACTATCGGACATTGGGCCGGCTGGCGGAGCTCTTCCCCGGCGTGCCCCGGATCGCGGTGACCGCCACGGCCGACGCCCGGACGCGGGAAGACATCGTCCGCTCCCTGAGGCTGGAGGGCGCCAGGGTCCTGGTCGACAGCTTCGCCCGCCCGAACCTGCAACTGTCGGCCATCCGCAAGGAGAACGGCTCACGCGCCAAGACCGACGCGGCGGTAATCGCGCTGGTGCGGGAACGGCGAGGCAAGTCGGGCGTGGTCTATTGCGGCAGCCGCGACGGCTGCGAGCGGGTGGCGCAGGCCCTTCGCGACGCGGGGACCAACGCCATCGCCTATCACGCCGGGATGGACGCCCGGGAGCGTGACAGGCGGCTGGAGCGCTTTCTGGCCGAGGACGGGGCGGTGATGGTGGCGACCATCGCCTTCGGCATGGGGGTCGACAAGGCGGACGTCCGGTTCGTCATCCATGCCGATCCGCCCGGCTCGCTGGAGGCCTACTGGCAGGAGATCGGCCGGGGCGGGCGCGACGGCGAACCGGCCGAGGGCATCACCCTCTACGGCCCGTCCGACATCACCTGGAGCCTGCGTCGTCTCGACGGCCGCTCGATGGCCGAGGAGGTCAAGCAGGTCCAGACCCGCAAGGTCCGCCAGCTGTTCGCCATGCTGGACGGCGCGACCTGCCGCCCCCAGACCGTGCGTCGCTATTTCGGGGAGACCACCGCCGACCGCTGCGGCGTCTGCGACATCTGCGGCGACCCGCCCGCCCTGTTCGACGCCACGGTCCCGGCCCAGAAGGCGCTGGCCGCGGTGCAGCGACTGGGCGAGCGCTTCGGCAAGACCCGGATCGTCGATCACCTGCTGGGCAGGACGAAGGACGTCCAGCCCTGGGAGACCGCCCTGTCCACCTGGGGCATCGGTGCGGACATGGCCGCCCACACCCTGCGCGACGTGATTGATCACCTGATGTTCGAGGGGCTGCTGGTCGAGGACCCCAATGAGGGCAAGCCTCTGGTCCGGCTGGGCGATCCGGAGGCGGTGCGCGCCGTTTACCGGGGCGAGCGGGTGATCGAGGTCCGGCTGACCCCGGCCCGGGTGTCGGCTCCGCGGGAGCGGGTCAGAAATGGCCGCAACGCCGCGCTGGAGAGCATGGACGCCGACGTCCGCGCCCGCTTCGAGGTGCTGCGCAATTGGCGGCGTGAGCGGGCGGCCGAGCAGCGGGTGCCGCCCTATGTCATCTTCCAGGACAAGACCCTGCTGGAGATCGCCCTGGCGGAGCCGGGGGACCTGCACGCCCTGGAACACATCCCGGGCGTCGGCCAGTCCAAGCTGGAGCGCTACGGCAAGGGTGTGCTCGGGGCCCTGGCCGCCGCGAGTTGATCTAGCTCCAGGGGCCCTTGCGGACCGTGCCGCCGGAGACGGGAACGGAGGTGGTCGCGGGGCGCTGCGGCGAGACATCCGTCGCGACCGGGCGCGGGGCCGGGCGTCGCCCCATCTTCACCGCCAGATCCATCAGGGCGCGGACGCGGTTGCCGGTGGCCGGGTGGGTCGAGAACAGGTTGTCGGCGCCCTTGCCCGCCAGCGGATTGATGATGAACAGCTGGCCCGAGGCCGGATTGCGCTCGGCCGTCGGATTGTGGATGCGATGGGCGTAGGCCTCGATCTTCTGCAGGGCCGAGGCCAGGGCGTCGGGATCGCCGGCGATCTCGGCGCCGACCCGGTCGGCCTCGTATTCGCGCGAGCGGCTGATGGCCATCTGCACCAGACCGGCGGCCATCGGAGCCAGAATCATCAGGGCCAAGGTCCCGATGATGCCGCCCGGGCGCTCGCGGTCGTCCCCGCCGCCGAAGAACAGCGCGAAATTGGCGAGGGCGGCGATCGCGCCGGCGATCGTGGCCGTGACCGTCATGGTCAGGGTGTCGCGGTTTTTCACATGCGCCAGTTCATGCGCCATCACGCCCCGGATCTCCTCGCGGGTCAGCATGTCCAGCAGGCCGGTGGTAGCGCAGACGGCGGCGTTCTGCGGATTGCGGCCGGTGGCGAAGGCGTTGGGCTGATCGTTGGGGATGATGGCGATCATCGGTCGCGGCATGCCCGCATCGCGCGCCATCTGCAGGGTGTCGGCGACATAGGTGCGCACCACCGCATTCGGATGGCTCTCGTCCACCGGCTGGGCGCGGTACATCTTCAGAACGATCTTGTCGGCGTTCCAGTAGCTGAACAGGTTCATGCCGCCGGCGAACACCAGCGCGATCAGCATGCCGGTCGCGCCGCCGATCAGGTAGCCGATCCCCATGAACAGGGCGGTCAGGGCGGCCAGCAGAACGAAGGTCTTGAGGTGGTTCATTGAAATCCAGCGCGGCAAGGTGGCGGTGACAAATCCGCGTCCCCAATTTGCGAATTGCAACGCATTGGCTCAAGGCGAGGATGCTGTGACCGATCATCCCACCCCACAACCCGAAGTCGCCCCGGGGGCGCCGTCCGACGCGGCCCCTGCGTTCAATGCGGACGTGCCGCACGCCACCCCCGACCGGCCGCTGAACGACATCGCCCGTCGCGCCCTCCTGGAGGCGGCGGATCGTCGCGCTGCGGCGGAGGCGGCCGAGATGGCGGTCGAGCACGGCGGGCCGCGCGGGCCGGAGCCGACCCGCTTCGGCGACTGGGAGAAAAAGGGCATCGCGGTCGATTTCTGAGATCGCAACGACGACGGGCCAACGGCGTTAACCCTGACGTTCAGGAGACCCGCCCATGATCCGTCTTGTCGCGCCCCTCGGGGGCCTGTTCCTTCTTGCGCTTGCCGGCGCCGCCTCCGCCCAGACCTACGCGCCGTCGTGGGGGCAGCCGCTCTATCTCGACAGCTGGGGACGCCCGGTCGGCGGGACGCCCCTCTCCGAGGTTGAGACCCGGTCCTACGTCGAAACAGGGCGCTCGGCCGACGGCTACAGTCCTCCGCCGCATGTCTACGTCCCCGGTCGGGGCGCGGGATACGGCCATGGGTACGGGCACGTTTACGGGCGGAGCTACGACTACGGTCGATATCGGGCCCCGGCCTACGGTTCCGCGACCCGGCCCTACCAGGGCTACCGTGACGAGTGGGGCTACAATGACGATCGCGCCCGGCCGGGGCGGCAGGGCTATGTCGACGCCCCCCGCTATCGGCATGACCGCGGGCCCGACGTCTATCTGTATGACCGCTGAAACCGGTCAGGGTTAATTTCCACCCTGTCAGGCGAAACGGGCCACGGCCGCTCCCCCGTTCGGTGCAAGGCGGGGCCAGGGCTGTGAAGCGCGCGCCATAACGGCTCCTGAAACGGAGTCCGTGAGATGCGTATCCTGACCGCCGCGGCCGGCGCCGCCCTGCTGATCCTCGCCGCCTCGCCCGCCGACGCCGGAGATCGTCGCGGTGGCGGGGGGCATCAGCCACCGCCCGCGCCCTGCTGTCAGGGAGGCGGCCATGGACCCCGTCCGCCCGTGCCGCCCCACGGCGGCGGAAACACCAACATCAATGTGAACGTCAACGCGTCGGCCCAGGCCCATGCGTCCGCCGGCGCGTCGGCGCGGGGCTATCTGAACGCCCGCGCGTATGACGTCGGGGGCTCCCGTGGCGGCTATGCGGGCGGAGGCGTCGTCTATGTGGGCGGCGGATACGGCGGGGACGCGGGCGCCTATTACGCGGGAGGCCCGGCGGTCTATGACGACCGGGTGTTGTCGCAACCGGCCTGCCCGTCGGCGCCCTTCGGCTATGTGGTCACCGGCATGGGACGAGACGACTATCGGCCGTCGCGGTGCGGCTATCGCCAGGATGACGCCGGCTACGACCGGGGCGGCCGCTACGGCTACAGCGAGCGTCGCGACCGCTACGAGGGCTATGCCGAAAGCCGGTATGAGGTGCGCGAGAGCTACAGCGCGTACAGCGCCCGGGAAGAGGGCTACATCCGCGAGGACGGCCATCGGTACGAGGGCCGTCGCGACTGCCGCTGCGATGATGACCGTCCGCCGGCGCCCTATCCGCCGGTCTATCTGCCCGAACCGCCGCGCTATGAACCGCCGCGGCATGTCGCGCCTCCGGCTCCGCGCGCCCGCCGTCCCGAACCGCCGCGTCGTCGCACGCCGCCGCGTCAGGAATACCGCCAGGAGCCCGGCGAGCGGGGCTGATCCCTAGAGCGCGACGCCGTCGATCGATTCGACGATCGCCGAGGCCGCCAGCAGCGGGTTTTCCGCCCCAATGATCGGACGGGCGACGACCAGATGGGTCGCGCCCGCCTCCAGCGCCGCGCGTGGGGTGGCCACGCGCTGCTGGTCCCCCTTGTCCGCGCCTTCGGGGCGGACGCCGGGGGTGACGATCAGGAAGTCCGGACGACCCGCTTCCCGCGCGATCTCTCGCACCCGGGCGGCTTCCAGCGGGCTGGAGACCACGCCGTCCACGCCGCACTCCAGCGCCTGCCGCACCCGTCGCTCGACCAGCTGGGCGGCGGTGTAGCCGTAGCCGATGTCGGTCAGGTCGGCGTCGGACAGGCTGGTCATCACCGTCACGGCCAGCAGTCTGGTCCCCGATCCGGCCGCGTCGCGGCCCCGGACCGCGCCGGCCATCACCTGCGGCTCGGCATGCACCGTCAGCAGGTCGCAGCCGCCTTCCGCCACCGCCCGGGCCGCGCCTTCGACCTGGGCGCCGATGTCGTGCAGCTTCCAGTCCTGGAAGACCATCTTGCCGGCCGCCTTCAGGTCGTGGGCGAAGGCAACCCCGCCGGGACGGGCCAGCAGGGTCAGGCCGATCTTGTAGGCGGTCACCGTCGCGCCCAGTCGCTCAACCATGGCGCGGGCCGCATCCAGCGAGGGCAAATCCAGTCCGACGATCAGGCGCGGGTCGGTGAGCACGGGCGTCATTCGTCGATCTCCTGTCCGCCGGGGGTGGACGCGCGCGCGCGCCTCGGCCCTTATGGCGGTCAACTGAATTGCGGGGCGAGGGCAGGTCATGGACGCGGTGGAACTGGGGGTCAACCTGTTCGTGATCCTGTTCGCCCTGCTGGATCCGATCGGAAACCTGCCCATCTTCGCCGCCGCCACCGCCGGGGCGTCCATGCGCCAGCGGATCGCGGTGTCGTGGTGGGTGTGCGTGTTCGCGGCCCTGTTCCTGGTGGCGATCTTCTTCACCGGCCTGGCCGTGCTGCAGTTCTTCGGCATCTCGATGGCCGCCTTCCGGATCGCCGGCGGCATCCTGCTGCTGTTGCTGGGCCTGGAGATGGCGCGGGGTGATTTCATCTCCAGCTTCGTCGACAAGGACGCGGCCAGCGACCTGGCGGATGTCCGGGGCTATGCCCGCCGGCGCTTCCAGCGTCTGGTGGTGCCGTTCGCCATTCCCCTGATGATCGGCCCGGGCGCGATCTCGGCCATCATCATCCAGGCGGGCGAAGCCGAGAAGATCGGTCCGGCCGGGACCATCGCCTCGATGGTCGCCATCGCCGCCGCCTGCATCGTCTCCTTCGTCAGCTTCGCCCTGACCGGACCGATCAGTCGGGTGCTGGGCGAGGTGGGGCTGGCGGTCGTGGTGCGGGTGCTGGGGCTGATCCTGTGCGCCCTGGCCATCCAGTTCATCCTGATGGGGCTGGCGGAAGCCCTGCCGGGTATGATTTCCTCAGGCGTCACCAGCCCCTATCCCAGCGGCGGCTGAGACGAACCCCGGGGGGCGGGATGGACGGATCGGCAGGCGGAAAATCGTTTCGGGCTCCGGAGTCCCAGCGACTGGACGCGTTCGTCGACGCCGCCTTCGCCTTCGCCGTCTCGCTGCTGATCATCGGCGGCGCCGAGCCCCTTCGCTCCTTTGACGATCTGGCTTTCGCCCTGGCCCGGATCCCGGCCTTCGCCTTCGGGTTCGGCCTTATCGTCCTGTTCTGGCTGGCGCACCGGACCTGGTCCAGCATCAGTCCGATCCGCAACGGCTGGACCACCGCCCTGAGCCTGGCGGTGGTGTTCGCGGTGCTGGTCTTCGTCTTCCCGCTACGCCTGCTGGCGGAGACCGCGACCCACTACATCTCGGCCGGGGCCCTTCCGGGGGGACGGCTGATGTCCAGCCTCTCCGACCTGCGCTGGACCTATGTGATCTACGGAATCGCCTTTGCCTGTCTGGCGGGGCTCAATACGGCCCTGTACGCCCAGGCCGCCCGCGCCCTGCGGGACGGGGACCCTGTCGCGCGTCGCAAGACCCGGCAGTGGACCACGACCTGGGCGATCGCCACGGGCACGGGGCTGCTGTCGGCCCTGATCGCCGCCACGCCCCTGCTCGGGTTTGCCCCCTGGCTGCCGGGCGTGGCTTACAACCTGATCCCGGCCGGGGTGGCTGTGGTGACCCTGAGGCGGCGCCGGACGGGCTGAGGTCAGAGGCCCAAGGCCGCGCGGATATCGCGCCAGTCCACGTATTTGAAGTTCTGCGTGCCGATGTCGTTCACGTCATCCTGAATGACGACCACGCCTTCCGGGAAGCGTCCGCTGATCCGACCGCCCAGGGCGTCCAGCCCGTCGGTGCCGGTGACGCCGTCCACGCCGTTTCCATCCGTGACGACAAAGCGGCCCTTGTACTCCGGCGCTGCACCATCAATGCGCCAGACCGGGAAGGTCGAGTCGCCCTGGCTGGAGCCGATCAGATAGCGGGCGTCGCCATCCTCCAGGATCGTCAGGCCTTCCGCATCCGCAACCAGCACCCCCGGAGCGACAGGCTGGACAAGAGTCCGCGCTGCGCCCGTCGAAGGGTCGAGGCTGTAGCGCCAGAGCCCGACGTTCTCCTCGGCGATATAGAGGGCGTCGGTCGCCTCGTCGGACGCGCAACCTTCCGAGATCGAGCCGATTTCGGCGCGACGCACCAGACGGGCCGAAGGCTGTCCCGCGCCGTCAACGGACAACACGAACTGACGCAGCTCGCCCTCGTGGCCGACCAGAATGGCGTGGGTCTCGCCGCCGCGGCGGGCGAAGCAGAAGCCGTAGGGCTCGACCACGTCGGTGGCGATGGTTCCCCACGGACGCACGCCGTTGTCGCCGGTTCCGGCGGGGTCGAAAACGTACAGGGCGATCCCGGTCTTGCCGGGTGTCCGGTCGCTGGCCCCGAGCACCACCATCGGCCGGTCGCCGATGACCAGACCCTCAACGACGTCGACGTTGTTCAGGAGGCCTTCGGGCAGGAACTGCAGGATTTGGCCCTCGAGGCCGTAGATGTAGAGGCCGGCCTTCTTGTCCGTGCCCGCGACCCACCCCTCGACCTGCCGGCCGTTGACGGTGACCTCCCGTGTTGAAGCCCAGACGGCGGGATCGTCGGCCGCATCCTCTCCGGCGGTGCCGACGGAAGGCGTCTCAAGCACGGCATGAACCGGCGCGCCCTGCCCGACAAAGCCCTCGCCCTCGCCCTGGTAGTCGACCTCGCGCGTGGCGCAGGCGGTCAGCAGGGCTGTCGCCGCGACGGTCAGCAGCAGGGTCCGGACGGTCATATTGCGCTCCAGGGTGGGACGGGCCGCGCGCGCCAGATCACGCGTTCCGGGGAACCGTCAAGCAAGGTTGGGTGACGGTGTCGCGTCAGTGATGCGACACTCCATCAGTGAGGTGACGGATCGTCACGCGCACGTCCCAAAATCGAAAAGCCAGCGTCGCTGTTTCGTCGCTTTGCCGTTGTCGCACGGCGCTATGCGCGGCTCCCAAGCCCAAGGCGAAACGTCGCCGGGGATGGGGATCATCGAAATGAAGCTGCACCTGCTCATGAGCGCGAGCGTCCTGACGTTCGCCGCCGCCAACCCGGCCCTGGCCGCGGACGACGTCGCCGCCGCCGTGGCCGCCGCGCCGACCGTCTATGGTCGCGTCATCAACGCAGAGGGCGCGCCCCTCGCCGGCGCCGAGATCATCGTGCGCGGATCGGGCGCCCGGGCCGTGTCGGACGCCAACGGCCAGTTCATCCTGACCGTGCCGGAAGGGCAGACGACCTTCGACGTGCGCTACATCGGCTTCCCGACCGTCGCCCAGACGGTCTCCGCCACGGGCGGCGAGGCGGTCAGCCTGTCCGTCACGCTCGGCGTCGTCGACGCCAGCAACCTGGAGGACGTCATCGTCACCGGCGTGATCACGGACGGCGTCGCCCGTTCGCTGAACCAGCAACGCAACGCCGACGGCACGATCAACGTCCTCTCGGCCGACGCCATCGGCCGCTACCCGGACCCGAACGTCGCCGAGTCGCTGCAACGCGTTGCCGGCATCGCGATCCAGCGCGACCAGGGCGAGGGCCGCTACATCAACGTGCGCGGCGCCCCGTCGGCCTTCACCGCGGTGTCGGTGGACGGCGTGACGGTTCCGGCCGTCGATCCGGGCACCCGCGCGGTCGACCTGGACACCCTGCCGAGCGACATCGTCTCGAACATCGAGGTCTCCAAGACCCTGCTGCCGAGCCAGGACGCCGATTCGATCGCCGGCGCCGTCAACATCCGCACCCGCTCGCCGTTCGACCGTCGTCGTCTGGTCCTGAACGGATACGCCGGCGGCAGCTACAACGACTACGGCGGCTCGGACACCCGCGCCGGCCTCACCGTCTCGAACGTGTTCGGGCCGAACGAAACCTTCGGCGCCCTGGTGTCGCTGAGCTACTCGGAAACCAACCGCCGCCCCGAGAACGTCGAGAACGCCTGGGTGATCGAGGAGCAGGGCGGCAGTGACGTCTTCGCGCTCGAGGAGACCCTGTTCAAACAGTATGAAACCCAACGGACCCGCCAGGCGCTGACCACCGCCCTGGAATGGCGCCCGTCGGACCAGACCCGCCTGTTCGTCCGGGGCTCCTACGCCGACTTCGAGGACGATGAGTACCGCAACACCCTGATCCTCGCCTATGCGGACGGCACGCTGCAGGCCGGCGCGACCGACACCACGGGGACCTGGACCGGCGCCCGCATCTACCGCAGCCTGCGGCACCGCACCCAGAACAACGAGATCATCACCCTGGTCGCCGGCGCCGAACACACGTTCGACAACGGCATGACCTGGGACGCCGACCTGTCGTGGGCGGACAGCGAGCAGACCTACCCGAACCGCAACGAGCTGGTGTACCGCTCGAGCTCGACCACGCTGAGCTACGACACCGCCAACCACTACGCCCCGAGCTATTTCTACGCCCCGGGCAATCCGATCTTCGGTGACACGGCGACCGGCTTCTTCGCCACCCCGTCGAACTTCTCGTTCCGCGAAAACACCTTCCGCTCGAACACCACCCAGCAGGAAGACGTCGCCTTCCGCACCAACCTGGAGATTCCGAGCCAGTTCGGCGGCGTCGCCGTCGACTGGAAGTTCGGCCTGAAGTTCAGCACCCGCGATGTGACCGCGGACGAAGAGCGCCAGCGGAACCGCGACGCCTCGGCCAATCCGGGAACCCTGGCCTCGCTGTGGGGCGACCAGCAGGGCCGGAACTTCGGCTACATCCTGGGCACCCAGTACGACAACGCCCTGGTCGACGCCTATCTGGCGGCCGCCCGCGCCGCTTCGCCGCGCCGCATGCCCGACTCGCTGACGGCCGACTACGAAGCCCGCGAGGACATCCTCGCCGGCTACGGCCAGGCCCGCTTCGACATCGGCGCGACCAACGTCATCGTCGGTCTGCGTGTCGAGCAGAGCGACTTCGACGGTTCGGCTCCGACCGTGATCGACAGCGCGATCTCGACGGCTTCGGTCAACCGGGACGACACCCAGTTCTTCCCGAACCTGACCGTTCGCCACAGCTTCTCGGACAATCTGATCGGCCGCTTCGCCCTGACGCGCTCGATCTCCCGCCCGGAGTTCAGCCAGATCGTCCCGCGCCGCATCGAGGAGACGGACGGCACGAACATCTCGTATGAAATCGGCAACCCGGACCTCGAGCCGACCCTGTCGAACAATGTCGACGTCGGCCTGGAATACTACTTCGCCTCGCTGGGCGTGGTCTCGGCCAACGCCTTCTACAAGGACCTGACCGACTACCGGTACATCCTCAAGTACGAGGACACGGTCACCATCGGCGGTTCGACCTTCGACGCCGACTTCGAGACCCCGATCAACGCGCCTGACGGCCACCTGATGGGCCTGGAGCTGAACTGGCAGCAGAAGTTCGGCTTCCTGCCGGGCTGGATGTCGGGCTTCGGCGTGTTCGCGAACTTCACGGTCACGGACGCCGAGATCAAGACGGCCCAGTCGTACGGCGGTCGCGACACCTTCGCCCTGCCGGGCCAGTCGGACACCAACTACAACGCCGCGCTCTTCTACGAGATGGACGGCTTCTCGGCCCGCCTGTCCTACACCAAGCGCAGCGACTATCTGGAAGAGATCAACGCCGACACGGCGGACCTCGATCTCTACGTCGAAGGTCGGGAGCAACTGGACTTCACCGCCAGCTACGACTTCGGCAACGGCGTGGAGCTGTTCGGCGAGGCCAAGAACCTGACCAACTCGGCCGGCGTCCGCTACTACGGCTCGCGCGAGCGGACCTACGAGTACGAGAAGTTCGGCTACAACGTTTTCGTGGGCGTGCGCTTCAAGCTCTGATAGCCGGCGGAACGGATGAACCGGAGGCCGGGCGGCGACGCCCGGCCTCTTTCATTTCCGGGGAAAGGTTAACCGCCAAGCTGGACCGTTCGAGCCGGGCCGGTTAGGTCGCCTTGGGGGCGAAAGGCGGCCGATGCGGTTCGCCGTTTGCAAGGTGTCTCCCGAACGGGCGCATGGGCGCCAGAACGGGACAGTCGGGTCGAATGTTTCTCGAAGGCCAGATCAGCTGGATGTGGGTGCTTGGCGCGGTTGCGGTCGCCGGATGGCTGATCGGACTGGTCGCCGTCTGGTTCGCGATCCGGAATCGCGGCCAGCATGTGGATGCCTCCGGGCAGTTGGATCTCGTCCAGCGGGTGGCCGAGGATTCCCAGAAGCGCCTCTTTGAAACGCTAAACGCCATCCCGGTCGCGCTGGTCGAGACGGACCGGCAGGGCAAGTTCGTCTTCGCCAACCGTGCCGCGCACCAGCTCCTCGGGCGTCGCGACGCCGAGCTGATCGGCTTGCGTTTCCACTCCGCCACCTGGGGCATCACCTTCCCTGACGGTCGGCCCGTGCCGCCGGACCTGCTGCCCAGCGCCCGCGCCCTGCGGGGCCAGACGGTGAAGGGATTCCATCATCTGATGGCCAATCCGGCGACCCGCAAGAAGATGCTGGTCTCGGTCACCGCCATGCCGATCGAGAACGAACTGGGCCAGATCACCGGCTCGACCGCGGCGATCGTCGAGACCGAGGGACTGCAGACGCCGGAGGCCCTGGAGCCGCAGACGGTGGTGCTGGAAAGCGATCTGACCCGCCGCGTCTTCGACGCCGCCTCCAGCGCCCTTGTCGTGGTCGCGGCCAATGGGGTGGTTCGCGAAGTGAACCGCACGGCCCTGCTGGTCCTGGGGCGGGACAGCGCTGAAGGGGATTTCGCCGATCTCTTCCTGGCGGAAGACGAGCGGGTCGAGGGGCGTCAGGCCCTGCGTTCGGCCCTGTCCGCGCCTGCGGGGGAGGCCGAGGCCTTCACGTCCCGAAACGGGGCGCCTGAGGGCATTCGCTGGTCCATGCTGCCGCTGACCGACGCCGACGGGCAGGTCGACGCCCTGCTTCTGGCCGGTGAACGCGCCGAACCGACGCTCGAGGAAATCGTCCTGGAGTCCGTGATCGAAGCTCCGGTCGAAGCTCTCGCCTTCGCGCCGACGCTCGAGCCGGTCGCCGAGGCCGAAGTCGAAACTGCCGAGCCGGCGATCTCGGATGAGGAGGTCGCGGCCCTGCGCGACGAGGCCGAGAGCGCCCGTCGTCAGGCCGAGGACGCCCTCGCCGCCGCCGCCGCCGCCCGCGAGGACGCCGAGGTCGCCCGGGCCCAGGCCCGCAAGGCGCTGGAGGACGCCGAGATCGAGCTGCAGGGCGGTCGCCGCATGGAAAGCGTCGGGCGACTGACCGGTGGCCTGGCTCATGACTTCAACGCCCTGCTGGGCGTCATGACCGGCGCGCTCGACATGATGCTGCGGCAGGCGGACGATCCCGCCCGCGTCCGCCGTCTCGGTCAGGCCGCCCTGGCCGCCGGCCAGCGGGGCGAGTTGCTGACCCGGCGTCTGACCGCATTCTCGCAGGGCGACGATGCGCCGGTCTTCCAGACGCTGGACGCCGGGGTGCTGTTGCGCGGCCTGGAGACCCGTCTGCGCGCCCTGGCCGGCCCGGAGGTCGACCTGATGATCGAGGGGCCGTCCTCCGAGGCTCCGGCCCGGATCGACCCCGTCGCCTTTGAGGGCGCTGTGCGCGCCCTCACGCAGAATGCGGTTGAGGCCGTGGGCGCGAAGGGCTCGGTCGCTGTCCGGCTGGAGGCCCTGATGGAGGGCGGCCTGCGGTTGAGCGTCCGGGACACCGGGCCGGGGATGGATCGCGATCTGGCCGCCCGCGCGGTCGAGCCCTTCTTCACCACCCGCGAGGGGGCGGCCGGACTGGGCCTGTCGCAGGCCTATGCCTTCGCCCGGCAATCCGGCGGCGTCCTGTCCATCGACGATGTTCCGGGCGGCGGGGCGGAGGTGTCCATCACCCTTCCGCAGCCTCTCGCAGAGCCGGAACGCCAGAGCGCCTGACAGGCCGGCCGCGTCGGGACGACTATCGACGTTCGATGTCCCGGGTGTAGGGTGGTTAACGCCGCTTCCGGAGATCGGTCATGAAGGTTCTGCGCTTTCTCGTCGCCCTCGCCATCCTCGCCTATGTCGGCTGGCTGGCCTGGCCCCTGCTGTCGCCGCTGATCGACGGAGGGGCGCCGGATCCGGGCGCCATGCGGATGGAGGTCGAGAGCGTCGCGGGGGGGGATCTGTTCGGCTTCATCCCGGCCTGGGTCCTGTGGGCCGGGGCGGTCGGGCTGTACCTGGTCGCGGCCCTGATGCTCGGTGCGGGCAATCCGCGGGCCTCGATCGCCTATTTCGTCGGTTTTATCGCCGATGCGGTCCTGCGTCTGGCGATGGATCGTAATGCGGGCCCCGATGCGGCGGCGCGTTCATCCGCTCCGACCACCATGGCCGCCGACGCCGGAGGGCTGCCGGTGGAGCCGCTGTGGCTGATCCTCGGCGGCCTCTTCCTGCTCGGCGTTCTCGTGATCGTCGTGGCGAGACGCCAGCGCAAGCACCGGATCCCGGGACAGCTGTCCTTCTGATCCGCATGGATCGTCACCATATGGCTGTGGACGGTTGACCCTCGCGGTCTTGCCGCTAGGTTCCGCGCGCCTCCCCCGCGCCAGAAAAACAACAGAGAGACCCCATGGCTGAAGCCGCTTCCCCCAGCACCGCATATGACGTCGTCATCATCGGGGGCGGGCCGGGCGGCTATAACGCCGCGATCCGCGCCGGCCAGCTGGGTCTGAAGGTCGCCTGTGTCGAAATGCGGGACACCCTTGGCGGCACCTGCCTGAACGTCGGCTGCATGCCTTCCAAGGCCCTGCTCCACGCCTCGGAGCTGTTCGAGGTCGCCGGCAAGGAGTTCGCCACCCTCGGGATCGAGGTCGGCGAGGCCAGGGTGAACCTGCCCCAGATGATGAAGCAGAAGGCCGACAGCGTCGGTCAACTGACCAAGGGCATCGAGTTCCTGTTCAAGAAGAACAAGGCGGACTGGATCAAGGGCAAGGGCCGGATCACCGGCCCGGGCGCCGTGGAAGTCACCGCCGCCGACGGAACCGTCACCCAGCTGACCGCCAGGGACATCGTCATCGCCACGGGTTCGGAGCCCACCCCGCTGCCGGGCGTGGAGTTCGTCGAAGGCAAGGTGATCGACTCGACCGGCGCCCTGTCGCTGCCGGCGATCCCGAAACACCTGATCGTGGTCGGTGCGGGCGTCATCGGTCTTGAGCTGGGCTCGGTCTGGCGCCGTCTGGGCGCCCAGGTCACGGTGGTGGAGTTCCTCGACAAGGTCGGCGCCGGCATGGACGCCGAGGTCGCGACCGCCTTCCAGCGCGGCCTGACCAAACAGGGCATGACCTTCAGGATGGGCACCAAGGTCACCGCCGCGAAGACCGGCAAGGACGGCGTCGAACTGACGCTGGAGCCGGCCGCCGGCGGCGCCGCCGAGACCCTGAAGGGCGACGTCGTGCTGGTGGCCATCGGCCGCCGTCCGTACACGGCGGGCCTCGGTCTGGAGACCGTCGGGATCGAAACCGACAAGCGCGGCTTCCTCGCCAACGACCATCTGAAGACGGGCAAGGACGGCATCTGGGTGATCGGCGACGTCACCACCGGGCCGATGCTGGCGCACAAGGCCGAGGAAGAGGCTGTCGCCGTGATCGAATATATCGCGGGCAAGGCGGGTCACGTCGACTATGACCTGGTCCCCAGCGTCATCTACACCGGCCCGGAAGTGGCCTGGGTCGGCAAGACCGAGGAGCAGCTCAAGGCCGCGGGCGTCGACTTCAGGAAGGGCAAATTCCCCTTCACCGCCAACAGCCGCGCCAAGATCAATCACGAGACCGAGGGCTTCGTGAAGGTTCTGGCCGACACGAAGACCGACAAGGTCCTGGGCGTCCACATCTATGGTCCGCAGGCCGGTGAACTGATCGGCGAGGCCTGTATCGCCATGGCCTTCGGCGCGTCGTCGGAAGACATCGCCCGCACCTGCCATGCCCACCCGACCCGGTCGGAGGCCGTCAAACAGGCGGCCATGGGGGTTGATGGCTGGACGATGCAGGCCTGATCAGGGGCCCAACTCGTCTTCGAGGGTCCGTGTGGTCTGACGGCGCAGACCCTCGAAGGCGATGGTGCTTGCAGGGAAGTCCAGCGTCACCCGCCGGAACCGGCCGAGCAGGTCCGCGCCCACGAGAAGCGCGGGCTGGTCGGCGAGGTCCAGCGTCCGGAAACAATGCAGGTCTGCGAAGAGCAGCGGGGTCGATCCCAGCCGCGACCGGCCCAGCAGGATGTCGCCGACACGCGCGATATCCGCCGGCAAACTCTGGCCGGTGACGCCGTAGAGAAGGACCCGGCGCCCCGGCCCGCCCGGACGCCGCGCGGCGATGGCCCGCCGCAACGCCTCATTGCCGATCGAATATTGCGCGCCGCTGTCGATGAAGGCCGCGGTCTCCACGCCGTCGACCTGCGTCCGCGTCAGAAGCAGTTGGCCGAACCGCCCCCGAACCGACCGCACGCCGCCGCGCTGCAGCCGTGTTCCGGTATTCATCTCCGCGCCGCCCATGAGGACGCGGGCGCTGCGATCGCTCAAGGTCGCGGAACGCGTCTCGATGTTGAAGCCCAGCCGGTAGCGCCCGAGGACGTCCAGCCCCAGCAAGCCGTCGGCGCCCAGTTGATCCGCCGGCAGCACCGGGCAACGCAGGTCGCGGAAGCCGAGGCCGCTGAGGAGCATGCGGTTCACCTGAACGCTGTCGGTCCGGGTGGCGGTCGTGATGCCGTGAACGAGGACGGGCTCCATCACGGGCAGGCCAAGCCGTCGGGCCAGAGTGTCGGCGATCGAGGTCCGCCCGGCGCCCGTATCGATGATGAAGTTGAACGGGCCCTGGTTGTTGATGGCGATGGATGCGGCCACCCGGGTGAAGAGGTTGGCCAGCAGGGAAATGGCGGGTGGGTCGTCAGTCGTCCTGGCCGGGGCCTCGCCCGGCCTGCTCAAGGCGACAGCGGCCAGTCCGGTGAGAAGCAGGCGGCGATCCGGACCCGGCGAGCGACATAAGGGCAAGGCGTGTCCCCCATCTTTTCGGAACACTCTACGCCGATCTCCGGCTCTGACGAGTCGGTGTTCGCTCAGGCTCTCGGATGCGCCGCCGCATAGGCGTCGAGCAGATGGGCGGCATCGACGGCGGTGTATTTCTGGGTCGTCGACAGGCTGGCGTGGCCGAGCAACTGCTGGATCGAGCGCAGATCGGCGCCCGCGCCCAGCAGATGGGTGGCGAAGCTGTGGCGCAGGGCGTGAGGCGTGGCGCTGGCCGGGAGGCCGAGCCGGCCTCGCAGACGCTGCATGGCCGCCTGGACCTGCCGCGGTCCCAGCGGCCCGCCGCGCCTGGCGCGGAACAGGGCGTCGTCCGACCCCGGCGGATGGGGCAGCAGGGCGAGGTAGGCGTCCACCGCCTCGCGCACGATCGGCAGGACCGGCGCCATCCGCGTCTTGCCCCCCTTGCCGGTGATCCGCAGGACCTCGGGCAGGGGAGCGTCCGCCCGTGTCAGGGACAAGCCCTCGGAAATCCGCAGGCCGCAACCGTACAGCAGGGTCAGGACGGCCCGGTCCCGCGCGGCCTCCCACGGCTCCACATCCGGATCGGCTTCCGTCTCTTCAAGCAGGCCCCGCGCCTGATCCTCGCTGACCGGGCGGGGCAGGGTGGGCTTCACCTTCGGTCCGCGCACGAGGGCCAGTTGCGGTGCGGGCGTGTCCAGCCGTCGGTCGAGAAAGCTGTGAAAGGCCCGGATGGCCGAAAGGGTCTGGCTGATCGAGCGGGCGTTCAGGGGATGATCACCCGAGCGGCGCTCGGCCAGATGGGCGCGGACCTCTGCCGCCGTGATCCGGCCCAGGTCCGCCAGTCGCTGCGTCTCGCCACGATGGCGCTCGAGAAAGGCCAGGTAGAGCCTGCCGATATGGCCATAGGCTTCCAGCGTCCGGGGCGACAGCCGCCGCTCATGCGCCAGATGCTCGAGCCAGGCGGCGTGGGCCTCGTCCGCCGTCAGTTCAGGATGGGCCATCGCTCGGCCGTGCGCTCGACCACCCGGGCGATGAAGGCCACCAGCTCGCAGCCCATGGTGGGGGTGAAGCCATCCTCATCCGGTGAGCCGAAGGCGCAGATGGCGTGGCGCCCAGGGGTGTCGTCGCCGGGGAAGTGCGGAGCCATGCGGATCAGGGCGACAGACCTCACCTCGTCATCGGCGGCGCCGAACAGGTTGAGGCCGTCAAAATTCGGTCCGAGCCAGGTCAGGCCGTGCTCGCCCAGCAGGCCGTCGACGCGGCCGGCGTCCAGGGCCTTCCAGCCGAACGGCACGCCGCCCGGTTTCTCCAGGGCGATGGCGGCTCCGCTCAGGCCGAACCGCCCCTGGGCCACGGCGTCGAGGCGGCGCGCGAGATCCGAAGGGTTACGGGACTCCATCAGGTCCAGCGCCGCGACATGGGTCTGCGTCTGCGCGGCGAAATTGGCGCGGGCGATGGCCTCGATCCGCTTGCGGGCGTCGGCCTCACGCTCGACGGCCTCTTCCAGCCGGGTCAGGGCCGCCTTGCCGAATTCCACGACATTGCGCCCGGTCGTTTTCAGGCCGAGCTCTTCCAGCAGGGCCCGGTCGTCCGTCAACAGCTCGGGATGCGCCTGAAGCCAGACGCGGACGTCCGGCCAGTGAAGCTCGTCTTGCTTCGAAAAGAGGTCAGGCGAAACGCTCACGAACCTCTCCCCGAGGCGTCAAACTACAGAATGGACTGACCGGTCTTGCCCCAGTCCGCCAGGAAGGCATCAAGCCCCTTGTCGGTTAACGGGTGTTTGACCAGCGCCTTGAAAGTGTCGGCCGGCAGGGTGGCGGCGTCGGCGCCGGCGAGGGCGGCGGCCGAGACGTGACCCGGATTGCGCAGGCTGGCGGCCAGGACCTCGGTTTCGAAGCCATGGATGTCGTACAGGGTGCGGATCTCTTCCAGCAGGCCGATCCCATCCGCGCCGTGGTCTTCCAGACGGCCGACGAACGGGGAGATGAAGGTCGCGCCAGCCTTGGCGGCCAGCATGGCCTGGGCGGCCGAGAAGCACAGGGTGACGTTGGTCCTGATCCCCTTGTCCGAGAAATTGCGCGCGGCGCGCAGGCCGTCCCAGGTCAGGGGCAGCTTCACCACCACGTTCGGGGCGATGGCGGCGAGCTTGTCGCCTTCCTTGACCATGGTCTCATAGTCGGTCGCGACGGCCTCGGCGGAAATCGGGCCCTCGACCAGGGCGCAGATTTCAGCGATGACCTCGGCGATGTTGCGCCCGGACTTAGCGATCAGCGTGGGATTGGTGGTCACGCCGTCGACCATGCCGGTCGGCAGCAGGTCCTTGATGACGGCGACGTCGGCGGTGTCGAGGAAGAGTTTCATGGGCGGGCTCTTTAGCGGCGTCGTGCGAAATTTGCGAGACTTGATCCTTCAATGAAGGTGGCTTCCGTCCTCATTCCCCTGCCTGTGCCCGAGGCCTTCGACTACGAGGTCCCCGAAGGTCTTGAGGTGGCGCGTGGCGATCAGGTCGCCGTGCCGCTGGGGCCGCGGCTGATCCGGGGTATCGTCTCCGAGGCCCGGGAGACGACCGGTTCGAACCGCCGCCTGAAGGCGGTGGATCACGTGCTGGACGATCCCCGTCTGCCGGAACGCACCGTCGATTTTGTCGAATGGGCCGCTCGCTGGACGCTGAGCGCGCCGGGCGAGATGGCCTCGGCCGCCCTCAAGGGCCTGCGCGCGCCGCGTCCCCGACCGGAACGCCGCGTTCGTCGGGTCGACGACCGTCGGCCCGTCCGCCCGACCGCCGCCCGCGCGGCGGTGCTGGAGGCGCTGGGCGGCAAGTCCATGCCGGGCCCCGATCTGGCCCGGGCCGCCGGGGTGTCGTCCGGGGTGGTGAAGGGACTGCTGGACGAGGGGGTGCTGGAGAGCGTCGAGATCGAGGCCGTCGCCGCCTTCGATCCGCCGGACCCGGACTTCGCTCCCGCCGACCTCAATCCCGACCAGGCCGCGGCCGCCGAGGCCGTCGCCGGGGCAGTCGGCTCAGGCGGCTTCGTTCCGATGCTGCTGGACGGTGTGACCGGTTCGGGCAAGACCGAGGCCTATCTGGAGGCCGCCGCCCGCGCACTGAGGGCGGATCCGACAGCGCAGGTCCTGATCCTGTTGCCGGAAATCGCCCTGACCCAGGCCCTGATCGAGCGGATCACCGCCCGCTTCGGCGCCGCCCCCGCCGAATGGCACTCCGGCGTCGCCCCGCCTCGTCGTCGTCAGGTGTGGGAGGCGGTGCAGGCCGGTCGCTGCAACATCGTCGTCGGCGCCCGCTCGGCCCTGTTCCTGCCCTACGTCAACCTGCGCCTGATCGTGGTCGACGAGGAGCACGACGGCTCGTTCAAGCAGGAGGAGGGGCTGGTCTATCACGGCCGCGACCTCGCCGTGGCCCGCGCCCGCATCGAGAAGGCGACCGTGGTGCTGGCCTCGGCCACGCCCTCGCTGGAGACCCTGTGGAACGCCCATCAGGGCCGGTATCGCTGGCTGAAGCTGGGCGCCCGCCACGGGGCGGCGGTGCTGCCCGACGTGCAACTGCTGGACCTGCGCGCCGCACCGCCCGACCCCCAGACCTGGCTGTCCCTGCCGCTGCGGGAGGCCATCGGAGAGACGCTGGCGAAGGGCGAGCAAACCCTGCTGTTCCTGAACCGGCGGGGCTATGCGCCGGTCGTCCTGTGTCGGGCCTGCGGCCATCGTCTGACGGCGCCGGACACGGACAGCTGGCTGGTCGAGCATCGCTATACCGGCCGGCTGGTCTGCCACTTGACCGGTTTCTCCATGGCCAAGCCCAAGGCCTGTCCATCGTGCGGGGCTGAGGACAGCCTGGTCGCGGTCGGCCCCGGCGTGGAGCGGGTGGAGGAGGAGGTGCGCCAGCTCTTCCCCCAGGCCCGGACGGCCGTCTTCAGCTCGGACACCGTTCCGGACGGCAAGTCCGCCCGCGCGCTGATCCAGTCGATGGCCGACGGCGAGATCGATATCCTTGTCGCGACCCAGGCGGCGGCCAAGGGGCACAACTTCCCCCGGCTGACGCTGGTCGGGGTGGTGGACGCCGACCTCGGGCTGCGGGGGGGCGACCTGCGGGCCGCCGAGCGGACCTTCCAACTGCTGATGCAGGCGACAGGGCGCGCCGGACGGGCCGACAGGCCGGGGCGGGCCCTGCTGCAGACCTGGACGCCCGAGCATCCCGTGCTGACGGCGCTGGCGGCCGGCGACCGCGACGCCTTCGTCGACGCCGAGATGGCCGAGCGGGAGGCGGCCGCCCTGCCGCCCTACGGGCGACTGGCGGCCCTCATCCTGTCCAGCGAGAACCCGCAGGCGGTCGAGAAGGTCGCTCGCGACCTCGCGGAAGCCATCCCCAACGCGGAGCGGCTGGAGGTCTACGGCCCGGCCGACGCCCCCCTTGCGCTGGTGCGCGGCCGCCGCCGCAAACGTCTGCTGGTCCGGGCGGATCGGGATGTGGACCTGCAGGGCTTCCTGCGGGTCTGGCTCAGTCGGGTGAAGGTGCCGGGTTCGGTTCGGCTGAACGTGGACGTGGACCCGTATTCTTTCTTGTAGAGCGCTAACGCCCGCGACGCGGTCGCCCGCTGCTTGAGCGCCTTTGTGGATTGGCGGCGCGCGAAGCGCCGGGCCGCGTCGGGTCGAAAAGGCGGAGCCTTTTGACCGCGGCCCAACAAGAATGCGCCGGGCCTGCGCAGCGGGATCAGCGTGGCCCCGTCAGCCGGATCTCGAACAGGCTCGGCCAGTTCTTGCCGGTGACGAACAGCCGTCGACCCTCGGGGTCCCAGGCGATGCCGTTCAGGACGTCGTCGAGCGGGTTGAGGCCTGTCCGGTCCGGCAACACGCCGGTCAGGTCGACGATGCCGACCACATGCCCGTTGGTCGGGTCGATCCGGACGATGAAGTCGGTCTGCCAGATGTTGGCCCAGACCTCGCCGTCGATCCATTCCAGCTCGTTCAGCTGACCGACGGGTCGCCCGTCCAGCGTGACAGGCACCTGACCCGTTTCCGCCAGGTCGGCGCCGTCCAGAAATCGCAGGTGGGGGGCGCCGTCGGACAGGATCAGGCGGCGGCCATCGGTGGTCAGGCCCCAGCCCTCGCCGTCGTAGGCGAACTCCCCGGTCAGTCGCAGGTCTTCAGGGTTCCAGATGTAACCCCGGCCATCGGTCCAGGTCAGGCTGAACAGTTGTCCATTGAGCGCCGTCAGGCCTTCGCCGAAAATCTGCGGGTCGAGCACCCGGCGGCGCAGCACCTCGCCGTCCTCCAGGCGCACCTTGCGGACGGTCGAAGGCGACCGGCCGGTGCTTTCGTAGAGAATGCCGTCGCGCCAGATGAGGCCCTGGGTGAAGGCGTGCGGGTCATGCGGATAGGTGCGCACCACCTCGAAGCCGTACACAGGAACGGCCGGCGCGCCGGAGGCGGCCCGGGCGGCCGGCGCCGGCGCTGAAGTCTGCGCCAGCGCCGGGGAGGCGAGGATGAGGGCGGCTGTGAAGAGAAGCAGCCGCCGCATGATCACACTCCGGGTTCAGCCGTCTCGGCCTTGTTGAGCTGGTCCTGACGGGCCTGTTCGGCGGCGGCCTTACGCGCGGCCGAGCGTCGGGACAGCATGTTCAGTCCCTCCACCATCGCCGAGAACGCCATCGCTGCATAGATGTAGCCTTTGGGCACGTGGACCCCGAAGCCGTCGGCGATCAGCACGGCGCCGATCATGAGCAGGAAGCCGAGGGCCAGCATGACCACGGTCGGGTTCTTGTCGATGAAGTCGGCCAGGGGGTCGGCGGCCAGAAGCATGGTCAGGACGGCCACGACGACGGCGATCATCATGACCACGACGTGGTCGGTCATGCCGACGGCGGTCAGGATCGAGTCGATCGAGAAGACCATGTCCAGAAGGATGATCTGGAAGATCGCCGCGCCGACGTTGTTGATGACGACGTCCTTCTTGTCCTTCTCCAGAAGGTCGTGGGAGGGCGTGGTGTCCGTGGCGTGGTGGATTTCCTTGGTGGCCTTCCAGATCAGGAACAGGCCGCCGGCGATCAGGATCAGGTCGCGCCAGCTGAAGGCGGTGTCGAAGCTGGTCTCGCCGTGGCTGTTCACCGCGCCCTGGATGCCGAGATCGAAAACCGGCGCGGTCAGGCCGACGATCCAGCCGATGGTCGCCAGAAGCCCGAGACGCATGATCAGGGCCAGGCCGATGCCGATCCGGCGGGTCCGCTGGCGATGTTCGGGCGGCAGCTTGTTCGACAGGATGGAGATGAAGATGAGGTTGTCGATGCCCAGCACCACCTCCATCACCACCAGGGTGATCAGCGCCGCCCAGACGGTCGGGTCGGTGAGGAAGACGGAAAAGTCGAACATCGGGGGTGTATCATCCTTGTGAGCTTGGCGGTGAAATGCCTGTGTACCGACGCGGTTGCGGGTGCGGCAATGCGGCCCAATGTGGCGGCCTGTCCCGGTTGCGACGGAAGGGCAGGGGTGCTATCAGGCGCCCGGCTGAGCCGGAGGGCGCGTTACTGAACGCGTCCCCAAAGTGCTTTCTCGAAGCATTTCAAGCCTTTGGTCGGCGCGGGCGCGCTGTCGGCCACGACCCGAACGCTAACCCGCGTGGACCTTATAAGTGGCTGACGATTTCAGAACGACGGAAGTCGGCGAGCGCTATGCACAAGCGCTGTTCGACCTGGCAGAGGAAAAAGGCGTCCTGGACGCTGTTCGCGCGGACCTGAAGTCCCTGCGCGCCGCCTGGCTGGAAAGCGCGGACCTGCGCCGTCTGGCGACCTCGCCGCTGCTGGCCGCCGATGATCAGGTCAAGGGCCTGGTCGCCGTCGCCGCCAAGGCGAAATTCAGCGCGGTGACGCAGAACTTCCTGGGTCTGCTGGCCCAGAACGGCCGCGCCCGCGACCTGACCTCCGTGATCGCCGCCTTCGAGGCGCTGTACGCGAAGAAGACCGGCCTGGTCGCCGCCGAGGTGGTGTCGGCCCAGGCGCTGACGGCCGCCCAGCTCAAGACCATCCAGACCACGCTCCGCACCACGCTGGGCAAGGATCCGGAACTGACGACCCGTGTCGACCCGGCGATCCTGGGCGGCCTGAAGGTCAAGGTGGGCTCGAAGCTCTTCGACGCCTCGCTGAAGACCAAGCTCGACCAGATGAAATTCGCGCTCAAGCGCGCCTGACCAACGACGGCGCCCTCAACCAGCGCACAAAGAGACGAAGACAGAGAGATCCAAATGGACATCCGCGCCGCCGAAATCTCGGCCATCCTCAAGTCGCAGATCGCCAACTTCGGCGTTGAAGCCGACGTTTCCGACGTCGGCCAGGTGCTGTCGATCGGCGACGGCGTGGCCCGCATCCACGGCCTGGACAACGTTCAGGCCGGCGAAATGCTGGAGTTCCCGAAGGCCGGCGTGAAGGGCATGGCCCTGAACCTCGAGCGCGACAACGTCGGCGCCGTGATCTTCGGCGCGGACACCGCCATCGCGGAAGGCGATGAAGTCCGCCGTCTGGGCGAAATCGTGGACGTGCCGGTCGGCAAGGGTCTGCTGGGCCGCGTCGTGAACCCGCTGGGCGAGCCGATCGACGGCAAGGGCCCGATCGTCGCCACCGAGCGCCGCCGCGTGGACGTGAAGGCTCCGGGCATCATCCCGCGCAAGTCGGTGCACGAGCCGATGCAGACCGGCCTGAAGGCGATCGACACCCTGATCCCCGTCGGCCGCGGCCAGCGCGAGCTGATCATCGGTGACCGTCAGGTCGGCAAGACCGCCGTCGCCATCGATACCATTCTGAACCAGAAGTCGGTCAACGCCACGGACGACGAGTCCGCCAAGCTGTACTGCATCTACGTCGCCATCGGTCAGAAGCGTTCGACCGTCGCCCAGATCGTGAAGACCCTCGAGGAGTCGGGCGCTCTGGAATACACCATCGTGGTCGCCTCGACCGCGTCGGAGCCGGCCCCGCTGCAGTTCCTGGCCCCGTTCGCCGGCACCGCCATGGGCGAGTATTTCCGCGACAACGGCATGCACGGCCTGATCGTCTATGACGACCTGTCGAAGCAGGCTGTGGCCTACCGCCAGATGTCGCTGCTGCTGCGCCGTCCGCCGGGCCGTGAAGCCTACCCGGGCGACGTCTTCTACCTGCACTCGCGCCTGCTGGAGCGTTCGGCCAAGCTGAACGGCGACTACGGCTCGGGCTCGCTGACCGCCCTGCCGCTGATCGAAACCCAGGCCAACGACGTGTCGGCCTACATCCCGACCAACGTGATCTCGATCACCGACGGCCAGATCTTCCTGGAATCGGACCTGTTCTACCAGGGCATCCGTCCGGCCGTGAACGTCGGCATCTCGGTGTCGCGCGTGGGTTCGTCGGCCCAGACCAAGGCGATGAAGAAGGTCGCCGGCACCATCAAGGGCGAGCTGGCCCAGTACCGTGAAATGGCCGCCTTCGCGAAGTTCGGCTCGGACCTGGACGCCTCGACCCAGAAGCTGCTGGCCCGCGGCGCCCGTCTGACCGAGCTGCTGAAGCAGCCGCAGTACTCGCCGCTGACCATGGAAGAGCAGGTCGTGTCGATCTACGCCGGCACCCGCGGCTACCTCGACGGTGTCGCCGTGTCGGACATCGGCCGCTTCGAGAGCGAGCTGCTGGCCCGCATCAAGTCGTCGAACCCGGGCCTGCTGGAAGGCATCCGCACCAAGAAGGATCTGACCGCCGAGCTCGAAGCCGAGCTGAAGGGCGTTCTGGAAGCCTTCACCAAGACCTTCGCCTAAGTCTGACCCCCGGAAGCTGAAAGAGTAGCGCCCGATGGCCAGCCTCAAGGAAATGCGCAATCGGATCGACAGCGTGAAGTCCACGCAGAAGATCACGAAAGCCCTGAACATGGTCGCCGCGGCCAAGCTGAAGCGCGCCCAGGATCAGGCCGAAAGCGCCCGTCCCTATGCGAAGAAGATGGCCGCGGTCATCGCCAACCTGGCGGCCGGCGTCTCGGGCGACAGCGCTCCGAAGCTGCTGGCCGGCACCGGCGCCGACCAGAAGCACCTGGTCGTCGTCGCCACCGGCGACAAGGGCCTGGCGGGCGGCTTCAACTCGAACGTCATCCGCGCCGCGCGCGAGCGGATCAACAGCCTGATCGCCAACGGCAAGGATGTCCGGATCATCGCCGTTGGCCGCAAGGTTCGTGACGGCCTGACCCGCCTGTACGGCGACAAGCTGATCCGCACCTTCGAACTGAGCGAGCACAAGGTCATCGGCATGGCCGCGGCCGAACCGATCGCCGCCCTGATCGCCGAGGAGTTCGAAAGCGGCAACGCCGACGTGGTGACGCTGTTCTACAGCCGCTTCCAGTCGGTGATCTCGCAGGTCCCGACCCCGCGTCAGCTGATCCCGGCCGTGGTGGACGGCGACGCCGCCCCGATCGACCTGAACGGCGCCGTGTACGAGTACGAGCCCTCCGAGGAGGAAATCCTCGAGACGCTCCTGCCGCGCAACATCACGACCCAGGTGCTGGCCGCCCTGTACGAGAACCAGGCCAGCTTCTTCGGGGCCCAGATGGGCGCCATGGACAACGCCACCCGCAACGCCGGTGACCTGATCAACAGCCTGACCCTGCAGTACAACCGCAAGCGCCAGGCCCAGATCACCACCGAACTGATCGAGATCATCGCCGGCGCTGAAGCGCTCTGATCCGATCCACGCCCAGACAAGACCTTCCGAACGGAACGAACCGATGACCGACACCGCCGCCCCGAAGAAACCCGCCGCCAAGAAGCCGGCCGCCCCCAAGGCTCCCGCCGCCGCGAAGAAAACCGTTGCTCCGAAGGCTGTCGCAGCCGCCGGCGCCGGCCGCATCGCCCAGGTCATCGGCGCCGTCGTCGACGTTGAGTTCGACGGCCACCTGCCGGCCATCCTGTCGGCTCTGGAAACCCGGAACACCGACCAGAAGACGGGCGAGCCCTTCACCCTGGTTCTGGAAGTCGCCCAGCACCTCGGCGAGAACATGGTCCGCACCATCGCCATGGACACCACCGAGGGCCTGACCCGCGGTCAGCCCGTCACCGACACCGGCACCTCGATCCTCGCGCCGGTCGGCCCGGGCACCCTCGGCCGCATCATGAACGTGGTCGGCCAGCCGATCGACGAGCAGGGTCCGATCAAGACCGACATGTACCGTCCGATCCACCGCGACGCGCCCTCGTTCGAAGAGCAGTCGACGTCGTCGGAAATCCTGGTCACGGGCATCAAGGTCATCGACCTGATGTGCCCCTACACCAAGGGCGGCAAGACCGGCCTGTTCGGCGGCGCCGGCGTCGGCAAGACCGTGACCATGCAGGAACTGATCAACAACATCGCCAAGGCGTACGGCGGTTACTCGGTTCTGGCCGGCGTGGGTGAACGCACCCGCGAGGGCAACGACCTGTACCACGAGATGATCGAGTCCAACGTGAACGTGGACCCGACCAAGAACAACGGCTCGACCGAAGGCTCCAAGTGCGCCCTGGTTTACGGCCAGATGAACGAGCCGCCCGGCGCCCGCGCCCGCGTCGCCCTGACCGGCCTGGCCCAGGCCGAGTACTTCCGCGACGAGGAAGGCAAGGACGTGCTGCTGTTCGTCGACAACATCTTCCGCTTCACCCAGGCCGGTTCGGAAATGTCCGCCCTGCTGGGCCGCATCCCGTCGGCGGTGGGCTATCAGCCGACCCTGGCCACCGAGATGGGCAACCTGCAGGAGCGCATCACCTCGACCAAGAAGGGCTCGATCACCTCGATCCAGGCCATCTACGTTCCGGCGGACGACCTGACCGACCCGGCCCCGGCCGCTTCGTTCGCCCACCTGGACGCCAAGACCGTTCTGTCGCGTGACATCGCCGCCCAGGCCATCTTCCCGGCCGTGGACCCGCTGGACTCGACCTCGCGGATCATGGACCCGCTGGTCATCGGCGAAGAGCACTACAACGTCGCCCGTTCGGTCCAGGAAGTCCTGCAGCAATACAAGGCGCTGAAGGACATCATCGCCATCCTGGGCATGGATGAGCTGTCCGAAGAGGACAAGCTGATCGTGGCCCGCGCCCGCAAGATCAGCCGCTTCCTGTCGCAGCCGTTCTTCGTCGCCGAGCAGTTCACCAACTCGCCGGGCAAGTTCGTCTCGCTGGAAGACACCATCCGCTCGTTCAAGGGCATCGTGGCCGGTGAATACGACCACCTCCCGGAAGCCGCCTTCTACATGGTCGGCCCGATCGAGGAGGCCGTCGCCAAGGCCGAGAAGATGGCCGCGGAAGCCTGATCGACATGGCCGACAAGCTGAACTTCTCTCTCGTCTCGCCGGAACGCGAGGTCTTCTCGGGCCTCGTGGACCAGGTGGACGCGCCGGGCGTCGAGGGCGACTTCGGCGTCCTGGCCCACCACGCGCCCTTCATGACGGCCCTGCGCGAAGGCGTGGTGACCATCATCGACGGTTCGTCGCGTCGTCAGTTCGAGGTTCACGGCGGTTTCGCCGACGTGACCCCGGCCGGCCTCACCATCCTGGCTGAACAGGCCGCGGAAGTGGCCTCGGCCTGATCTGACGATGACCGGACCGGACGGTGTTCTGGTTCTGGTGTGGATCGGGGTGATCCTCGGTCCGATCGTCTGCCTTCTTCTGATCCGGCGGTTGCTGCGCAGCCGCCGGATTTTTCTTGGCTGGAGCCTCGCCGCCGTCGCCGCCCTCGGGTGGGCGTGCGGGGTGTGGGGCTTTCTGATCGAGCCCGCCACCCTGACGGTCCGCCATGTCACCGTCGAAAGCCCGGCCTGGCGGGGAGAGCCGCTCCGGATCGGGATCATCTCAGACACCCATGTGGCCGCGCCGCATACCGACGTGAAGCGTATCCACCGTCTCGTCGAGCGGATGAACGCCGAGCATCCCGACGTCGTCTTCCTGCTGGGGGACTATGTCGGCGGACATGAACCGGCAGCCACGCGACCGCTGGCTGAACGGTCCGAAATTCTGCACGGCGTTGAGGCGTTCCGCGATCTGCGCAGCCCGTTGGGAAGCTGGGGTGTGCTGGGCAACCACGACAGCTGGTACGACGATGCGGCCGTCGCCGATGCCATGGCTCGAGGTCGGGTTCGGCTTCTGGAGAACGATGCGGTCCGTGTGGAGCGGCCCGGCGGCGCCTTCTGGATCGGCGGGTTGGCGGACATGTATTCCAGCCGCGAGCCGCCGCTCGTCGGGGGGACGTTGCGACAGGTGACGGATGGTGCGCCCACGGTGCTCATCACCCACTGGCCCGATCCCTTTGCCGATACGCCATCCAGTGTGGCCCTGACGTTGGCGGGTCATACCCATTGCGGTCAGGTCAACCTGCCGGTCTTTGGTCGTCTGGTGCACGCGTCTCCCGGGTCAGAGCGTTGGCCTTGCGGCCTGTATGATGAGGGCGGGCGCAAGCTGTTCGTGACCGGAGGGGTCGGTGTCTCGATCCTGCCGGTGCGGTTCCGGGCCCCGCCGGAGATCGTCATTGTCACTCTGCGAGCACCCGGCGGCTGATCGCCACCCTTGACCCCCGGGCCGGGCGCCCTAGATAGCCCCTGCAAGACGAGGCCACGTCCTCGCTCCGCGCCCTTCGGGCGTGGACCAAGTCCGGGACGGCCCGGCCCTTTGCAAGGAGGGCCGTATTCCGATGGCCTGGATTTCACTTCTCATCGCCGGCGTTCTCGAGATCGTCTGGGCCTACTTCATGAAGCAGTCGCACGGCTTCACCCGTCTGTGGCCCAGTATCGCCACGCTCGGTTTCATGGGCGTCAGCTTCGCCCTGCTGTCCTTCTCGATGAAGACCCTGCCCATGGGCACGGCCTACGTCATGTGGACCGGCATCGGCGCGGTCGGCGCCTTCATCGTCGGCGTCGTCCTGCTGGGCGAGCAGATCAACCCGCTGCGAATTCTGGCGGCGGTGCTGGTGGTGTCGGGTCTGGTGCTGTTCCGCCTGGCTCCGGGCGGCGAGGCGCACTGACGTTGCGGCCGGGCGGAGCCGGGTGCAAGAGGGCCGAAAAGGAGGCTCCCATGCTCGAACTCCGCCCCGGCTGCGAATGCTGTGACCGCGACCTGCCGCCGGACAGCCCCGACGCCCGCATCTGCACCTTCGAATGCACCTTCTGCGCCGACTGCGTGGACACGGTGCTGAAGGACGTCTGTCCCAACTGCGGCGGCGGCTTCATGCCCCGCCCGATCCGCCCGGCGAACAAGCTGGGCAAGTTCCCGGCCTCAACGAAGCGGGTCGTCCGGCAGGACTGCGCAGCCGCTTGAGCCACCGGGGCGTCCGTCAGATCAGCAACGCGCTGAACGTCGACACCACGGCCTGATACGACTCGCGCTTGAAGGGCACGATCAGGTCGGGGGCCTCGTCCAGACGGCCCCAGCGCCAGGCGTCGAACTCGATCTCCTCATGCTGTTCGAGGTCGATCTCGGACTCCGCCCCGGTGAAGCGGAAGGCGAACCATTTCTGCTTCTGCCCGGCCCAGCCCCGCGCCTGTTTCGACCCGCCGTAGCCCTCGGGGAAGTCATAGGCCACCCACTGGCTGATCTCGCCGATCAACTCGGCGGAGGTGACGCCGGTCTCCTCGGCCAGTTCGCGGCGGGCGGCGGCCAGCGCGTCCTCGCCGTCGTCGATGCCGCCCTGCGGGAACTGCCAGTTATGCGGTCCCGGGGTTCCGGCGCGCCGCCCGTACCAGACGCGCCCGTCCGGATGGAACAGCACGACGCCGACGTTGGGACGGTAGCGGGAGAGGTCGGTCATGGGAGGGGTGACTGGTGGCTAGTGGTTAGTGGCTAGTGAGGCGACTTCGTCGGCGGCGGAAGGGCGGCGCGGCCCGTGCGGCTCCGCAGACGGTGGCCAGCCACTAGCCACTAATCACTTCGCCAGCTACCGCCCCGGCCTTGCCGCCATCGCGCTCGCCGGCGCCAGTTGCAGCCCGCGGGCGTCCAGACCAGCGGTCCAGCGGGCGACGGCCTCGACGGTGACCGGGTAGCTGAACCCGGCGCCCATGGCCGAACCGCGGGCCTTGGCGAGGGCTTCCAGTGCGTTCAACTGGCCGACGATGGCGGCGGGAGACTGTTCCTCGTCGATGACGCGGTTGGCGCTGGCGCGCGCCCAGGCGCCCGGCCTGCGGCTCATGGAGCCGTCATCGATGAAGGCCACGCCACGCGACCGCAGCATGCCCATAAAGGCGTTCATGCCCTCGTCCGAGGTCTGGAAGCGGTCGCCGAGGTAGTTGGTCACGGCGAAGTAGCCGGTGGCCCGGCTGAGCAGCCAGTTCATCCGCGCGGTGATCTCGGACGCGTCGGCGGAGGCCAGCAGGGTGTAGGGGCCGGGATCGTTGGCCGGATAGCCGGTGGGCTCCATCGGCATCTCGATCATCACCTCATGGCCCTGGGCCCGGGCGGCGTCGATCCAGCCCTGCAGGCCCTCGGCGTAGGGGACGAAGCTCAGCGTCACGTCCGGGGGAAGGCGTTCGATGGCGGCGCGGGTGGTCACGGCGTTCAGGCCGAGGCCGCCGACGATCACCGACACGCGCGGCTTGCCGTTCGAGCGGAAGGGGCGGGCGTAGGCCTGGGCCGGAACGCGGCCGTCCGGCGCGATGCGCGGCAGCTGGCCGTCCGGGCCGGGCTGGTGCAGGGCGGCGATCGGGGCGGCGATCAGGGGCTGGGCGGGGATCACCGGCGCGGTGACCGGCGCGCCGTCGCCCGAGACGGTGGCGCCGTCCGGCAGGGTGATCAAGGCCTGGCCCATCAGGGCGGGGTCTCCGGTCCCGTCACCGGTCAGGTCCTGATAGGCCCCCATGGAGAAGGCCTCCATGCCTGACGGGGCCCGGGCGGGGGCCTCCGGCTGACGATGCAGGTCGGCGCGCGCCGACGGGGCGCCCGCGCGGGGATCGCCCAGGACGGTGACGAACAGGGCGGCTGCGCCCAGGAGCAACAGGCCGGCGCCCGCCACGGCGACCGGCGGCTTCTTCAGGAACCGCCCGACAGGGGCAAGGCGATCACGCAGGGGCGCCTTCACCGGCGGGGCTCCGGCGGCGGCGGCGAGGGCGGACTGACGCTTGGCGAACATGGACGATGAGCGCGCTCGAGGGTGGGATCCGAACGGACCCCTTCGAGGCTCACATTGCCGGGCGGCGGTTAAGAAATCCTAACGGCGCGTTAGCCATGCAAACGCTTATTCGGCAGGGGTTTCCGTCGATCCATTGTCCGCCAGGACCGTGCCGGGACGGCTGATCACGATGCCCTCCGGGGCGGCGGCGAGCCGGGACAGCACGCCGCCGGCGCGCAGGACGTCGAAGGCGCGCTCAAGCTGATAGTCCTTGTCCTTGTCGTAGGACTCGCCCGGCGCCTCGTGCGGCACGTGAGCGCCCTTGCGCTCGGCGCCGATGGAGGCGTCCAGCGCCGTGGCGTAGGCGGCTTCGGAATAGATGAAGCTGGAGCGGGACACGATCCGCGCCTCGGCTTCCGAGCGGGCCACTTCGAGATCCGGCTCGATGCCGATCTTCTGGATCGAGGCGCCGGACGGGGTGTAGTAGCGCGCCGTCGTGATCGACAGGGCGCCGTCGGCGCCGCCGCGGAGCGGGATCACGGTTTGCACCGATCCCTTGCCGAAGCTGGTCAGGCCCACGATCGTCGCGCGCTGGTGATCCTTCAGGGCGCCGGCGACGATCTCCGAGGCCGAGGCCGAACCGTAGTTGACCAGAACCACCAGCGGCAGGCCGCCGGTCAGGTCGCCCGGACGGGCGGTGTAGCGCTGGATCTGGTCCGGCTTGCGCCCCCGCTGGCTGACGATCTCGCCGCGTTCCAGGAAGGTGTCGGAGACCGCGATGGCGGCGTCGAGCAGCCCGCCGCCGTTATTGCGCAGGTCGAGGACATAGCCCTTGATGGCCGGGTTCTCGCGCTTCAGCCGGTTGATGGTGTCGGTCAGCTCACGGCCGGTGTTCTCGTTGAAGGTCGAGATGCGCAGATAGCCGAATTCGCCCTCGATCCGGCCCGTGACGGACTCGATGCGGATCACCTCGCGGGTCAGGGTGACTTCACGCGGCTCCTCGCCGTCGCGCAGGAAGGTGACCTTCACCGAGGTGCCCACCGCGCCACGCAGCTTGTCGGAGACCTGGCTGACCGTCAGGCCGGAGGCGCTCTGGCCGTCGATGGCCGAGATGACGTCCCCGGCGTTGACGCCTGCGCGGGCGGCCGGACCGCCGTCCATGGGCGAGATGATCTTCACCAGTCCGCCCTCGGACGAGATGGTCAGGCCCACGCCCGAATATTGCCCCTCGGTGCGCTCGCGCAGCTCGCCGTAGCCGTCCGGCGGCAGATAGTTCGAGTGCGGATCAAGCGCCCCCATCATGCCCTGCAGCGCCGCCTCGATCAGCTTCTTGTCGTCGACCGGCACCACATAGGCCTGCTCGACGATGCCCAGCACGTCGCCGAAGAGCCCGATCATGCGGAAGGCCTCGTTGCGCGGCGTCTGTCCGGCGGCGGTGGCGGCCCCCAGGCCGATCACGGTGGCGGCGGCGGCGCCGATCATCAGCAGCTTGCGCATTCGTCTTCTTCTTCAGCAGGCCGGGGAGGCGGCCGGGTGGGCGGCAGTTTGGAATCCGGCGCGCGACCAAATCGTGGCCGCTCCGGGAACCGCCGATAAAATCAGCGTCATCGCCCCTTGGGAAGCGGATTCGCGGCGCAGGCGCGCTCAGTCCAGCCAGGGCGCCGGGTCGATGGCGCGCTCGTCGCGTCGCAACTGGAACCAGACCTCGCCGTCCTGCCCCGTCCGGCCGAGGGCCTGGCCGTCCGTCACCCGGGCGCCGGTCGCCACGGAAAGCGTCTCCATGCCGGCGATCACCGCCTGCCATCCCGGCCCCAGATCGACGATGACCACCTCGCCCCAGCCCGACAGGGGGCCGGCGAAGACCACCTGCCCCGCCGCGGGCGCCCGCGCCTCCTCCCGGTCCGCCCGCCAGCGCCAGCCGCCCGTCCGGGCGCCGAAACGCGTCGTCGGCGCGCCG